>CAYUPT010000007.1:0-2585 GCA_964446725.1 uncultured Bradymonadales bacterium
AGCGCGTCTCGTCTTCGTCGGTGACCTTCAGAATATCGCGGCGGGTCGTCTCAAAGGGGCGGCCGGTGTAGTATTTTTCGACCAGGTTTGCCAGAAGGCGCGGTGGTTTGCCCTTGATGCCCAGTCCGTTGGAGACGGTATTCATGGTGCCGCCCCGAAGCAGAGCGACCTTGGGGAGAGGGGCGCCGTCGTAGACATCGATAAATGTCGACAGGGTGACGTGATTGGTGCCGTCGCCGCCGTTGAGGCCCAGAATATCGATGCCGCTTTCTTTGAATTCGCGGGCGACGTCGGCGACATCCTCGATGCGATTGGTCAACTCGTAGGTGTCGTGTTGACCGAGCATATAGCCGAGTCGGCGCATCCTCTCGGGATGGCGGCGGTTGCGGCGACTGTGGGGGTTGGTGACGATTCCGATGCCGGGCATGGCGCTTCCTGCGTTGAATTCGCGTAGCGACGCAAGTCTAAGCGCAGGAGGGTGTCGGGGCAAACAGCTTCTCAATCGGCGTCGATGACCATCAGGCCGCGACTCAGGATTCGATGTCGGACACTGCGTCCCGTCAGCTTCTCGAGGCGCTTGATTCGAGTCGAGACGTGGTCTGATTGGAGGCCCGGAAATTTCGAGCGCGCATAGGCCGCCGCCCGGCGATGTCGAGGCGACAAGGGGCGCAGGATATTTTTGAAGTGCTCGACGGTCTCAAAGAAGGCCTCCCGGGCCTGGAGGCTCAGATCGATGGGAGCTTCTGTGTCGTCGACGCCGGCCTGAGCTTCGGAGAGCACAGAGAGCATCGACGGGAAGGAGTCGCCCGAAAGATTGCTCAGCAGCCGTCGAGCCCGGTGGTCGATAAGTGGCGGATCATCAAAGCAGGTGCGCCGATCGTCGCAACACATCAATTCCACCAGGGATTCGACGACCTCGTCTTCGCTGTCGCATCGCACGCCGAATTGATTGGGCAAAAATAGCTCCTGGGTCGGATTGTCGACGGGGCGAAAATTGATGATGCGGGCGTCGCCCAGATAGGCCTCCAGTCCGGTGGTGCAGCCGTCGTGGATCATGCACCGGCAGGCCAGCAGCCAGGGGGCGACCGGCCCCTCGTGGAGGACGTGCACCGAGGGCAGGCCCCGGAAGACGAGGCGATAAAATTCGGGATCTTCGGAAGGGTGAGGGCGCAGGACGACCGGGATGTCCGGAAAGACGACGTGGAGGCGGTGGACCAGGCGTACGAAGTGGCTTAACTGCTTGTTTTTGAAGGCCCACTCGTGGACGGCATGGATGCGGCTGTCGAGTTGTTCGGGGCGAAAGCCGTTGTAGTTGCTGAAGACGAAGTCGTCGCCCAGATGATTGTTGGCCCGGGCGAGATTGGTATTGATGAGGATAAAGTCGCCAAAGCGGGCCTGAAGACGTCGGGCATCGGGCCGGTAGTACGAGCGCCAGCGTTTGTCGTACAGATCAAAGCGCGGATGGCCGGTGGTGCGGATATTTTCCCGGCAGGCCGGGTCCAGATCGCGGTAGACATCGCGCTGAAAGTCGCCCCAGGTGCACACAAAGTCGCCGGCCGACAGATGTCGCGGATCGAGGCGCTCGCGAAGAATCTGGCGCCACCGCGGCTCGCGCCCCGGGTAGACCGCCCCCTCGGTATCGAAGTGCACAAAGACAAAGCCTCGCTCTTTGAGCAGGTGGTAGTCGTCGAGGGCATCCGGAAAGTGCGGTCGGATCGGGGCCTTACCCAGATAGACGCCGCCCTTGAGATTGCGGACCAGTCGCATCAGCGTTTCGTGCAGACCGATATAGATGCGGTTGTCGGGGCGGGCGGCCTGAACGGCCAGCGCCAGTCGGTAGTCGAGTTCGCGGTTGATGGTCTCGACGGGAAATAACAGGTGTTTTGGTGCGCTCATTTAAACCTCATCGGCGGTCCCGGTCCATTGTGTTTGTCGCCGCGGTGGGCGTTTCGGACCATCGTCTGAAATTGCGAATTGTCGGCCAGTAATTCGTCGTAGGTTCCGCTGTCGACGAGGCGGCCATCGGAGAGCAAAAACAACTGGTCGCAGTGGCGAACCGTCGACAGCCGGTGGGCGATAATGACCAGGGTCATGCGTCCACTGAGTCGTTGGATGGCGGCGTTGATTTCGCGCTCGGTGGTGTTGTCCAGCGAGCTGGTGGCCTCGTCGAGCACCAGCAATTCGGGCTGGCGATACAGGGCGCGGGCAATGCCGAGGCGCTGGCGCTGGCCGCCGGAGATGCGCACGCCGCCCTCGCCAATGGAGGTGTCGAGTCCGTCGGGCAGGGACTCAATGAGAGCCGCCAGCCGGGCGTCTTCGAGGGCCCGCCAGACGCGGTCGTCGTCGATAATGTCGTCGAGGATGCCGAAGGCGACATTGCGCCGGATGCTGTCGTCCATCAGATAGACGGGCTGGGCGATATAGCCGAGCCGGTCCTGCCAGGAGCGCAGATTGTCGTCGATGCGCCGGCCGTCGACCAACACCTGGCCGTCGTCCGGTTCGAGCAGCCCCAGCAGGATGTCGACGGTGGTAGTCTTGCCGGCGCCGGAGGGGCCGACGAAGCCGACGGATTGGCCGCGCTCAAT
>CAYUPT010000007.1:2595-21525 GCA_964446725.1 uncultured Bradymonadales bacterium
AATCGCAAGGTCGATATCGCACAGGGTGACCTCGTCGGCCCCCGGGTAGCGATAGGAGATATCCGATAATTCTACGGTACGGCTAAATTCGACGGGCTCTGCGGTGTCGAACGCCGGCGACGAGTCGGAATCAGTTGCGGGGGCGTCGGCACCGTCGAGCAATTCCAGATCGTCGAAGATGGCGTCCACACTGGGCTTGAAGTGGCGCATCCCGGTCAGCGCGGAGATGATCCGGGTCATCGGCGGAAGAAGGCGGACCGCGGCGGCGCCAAAGAGCCCGAGCACCGGTAAAATGCCGGTCATATCCTGGCCGCGGGCCACCAGCAACACGACGACCAGAATCATCCCGCCGAGCCCGAAGGTCTCGATGACATTGCGCGGGATCTCTTTGACGAAGCGATGGAAGCGAAGGGCCCGGGCGTACTCCTGGCTGGAATGGGTGTAGCGGTCGACAAAATAGTCCTCGCAGCCGGCGACCTTGGCCTCCTTGACGCCCCCCAGGCCCTGGTGGACCCACTGGATCATCAGGCCGTTGTGGTGGATCTGCTGGTTGCCGAAGTAGACGGTCTTGGAGCGGATGATGCGGTAGAACCCGGCGCTTATCAGGCCGAAACTCAAAATGGCGATCGGGGCGACGACGGGCTCGACGTAGATCAGAAGGGCGGTCAGGACGACGACCACCGACAATTCGACGCCCAACGTCATCATCGGGATTAGAATTTTGCTAAAGGTCTGGCGGACCTCTTCGTTGACATTGCGCAGAAGCTGGGCGCTGTTGCGGTCGAGATGAAAGGAGTAGGGGCTGTTCATGTAGGCATCAAAGAGGCGCCTCGACAGCCGGACCTGATTGGAAAATACGAAGCGATACTGGGCGTAGTACATCAGGGCGATAAAGGCGTTTTTGAGCACGAAGACCGCCAGCAAGATCAGTCCGGCGGCGATGACGATGCCGGAGCCGGTGGTGACGTCGACGGCCGCCAGTGCGTCGGCGGCCCAGGGCATCTCCTCGATTTTGGTCGGATCGGAGACCAGTGAGATAAAGGGCATGACCAGCCCGATGCCCAGGGCCTCGAAGGCGGCGCCGACGAGCATCAGCCCGAAGATCCCGACGGCGTAGCGCCGCTGTGTACCGTCGAATAGCGACCAGATTCGGCGCACCAATTCCATCTGTAAAAGTCCCCTCCCGAGATTGGATGTCGATCCCGTAGCAAACCTACACACGACTTCCAGATTGAAAACGCCGGGCCGGCGCCGTCGCCACGACCTGCTGGCGTCGACGCGATCGATAAGTGGCTGGGAAAAATAAAGTTTTTGGTTGAACTGTGGGCTTCGGCGTACAGGTTTTTTCGGTGCAGTCGAACAGTGATGAGGGGCCGGTGGCAGAGGCCATCGATGTGGCGGTGTAAAACCTGGAGTATGGCCCCGTCTACAGGCGTGATGAGCAACCATTTGACGATGCTGGAGGCATTTTTGTCGAGCGGCCGACCACATATTGTGTACGTGTCCTATGACGGATTGCTGGAGCCGCTGGGATATTCCCAGGTGGTGCGCGTGGTCCGCGAGCTGAGCCGGCGAGGCGATTATCGCGTGACGGTGTGTAGCCTCGAAAAGCAGGGCGATCGACAGGAGGCGGCCCGTGAGCAGGAGCTCGAGGCCCGGCTTCGGGCCCGGCATATTCGCTGGCGGCGCCGGACGTTTACGCCCGGGGGAGGACCGCTTGATTTTGCGCAGAATATGCGGGCGATGATGGCGATGGTCGACGATGTCGTCGACACCGACGGCGCCGATCTGATCCATGCCCGAAGTTATGTGCCGGCGTCGGTGGCCCGCCAGGTCGGCCGGCGCCACCAGGTGCCCTACCTATTTGATACCCGCGGCTACTGGCTCGATGAGCGCATCGAGCGCGGTCGATTTGTCGGCGGACCGATGGGCCGTAGGGCGGCCCGGATGTGGGAGTCGAGTCTATACGACGACTGCGCCGGGGCGGTGGTGTTGACGGAGACGTCGGCGCGCGAGATTCGAGATGAAAGATTTGGTCGGTGGCCGTCGAATCGGCCGCTGTCGGTGATTCCGACCTGCGTGGACTACTCCGAGTTTAGTCCCGGCATGCCCGGTCGCCAGGGCGGCGACGGCCCGGGCATCGAGGCCATTGAAAAGGCCGATCCGGTCGTCGGTTTTGTGGGGGCTGTCAGCAAGGCGTATTGCGTCGACGAGTCGCTGCGGCTATTCGACCACGTCTTACAGCGCTGTCCGACGGCCCATCTGGTGGGAATTACGCGCCAGCGCCAGGCACTTCGAGACCGTATCGAGCGCTGTGGGCTGCCGGCGTCGAGCTACACCATCGTCACCGTCGAGCACGGCCAGATGCCGAGGTGGCTGCAGGTGATGGACTGGGGGCTTCTGCTTCGCAATACCTCTGAAGACCAGCGGGCCTATCGGGGGGCGATGCCGACGAAACTCGCCGAGTTTTTCGCCGGCGGGGTCCGCCCGGTGTATTTTGGCCACAGCCGGGAGGTCGGCGACTGGATCGAGCGGGCCGGAAGCGGCCATTTGCTGACGCGACTCGACGAAGAGGCCTTGCGCACAGCGGCGACGACCATCGCCAACACCGACGAGGCGGCGGCCACCGATCTGTGGGGAGCGCGCTGGCGGACCCAGGCCCATTTTGGACTGCGCAGCGGTGTCGAGCGCTACCACCGGGTCTACCAGAAGGTCATCGAGCGCCGGCGCAGCCGTCGGTTGCAGGTCTTATTTTTGACGGAGGGAACGACGGTGCCGGCCTCGAGGTATCGCGTCCAGCAGCTGGTGCCCCATCTCGAGAAGCGGGGCATCGACTGCACGGTGCGACCGGCCTACGGAGACGGCTACAACCGGTGGTCCGATACGCCGGCTGCTCCGGTCTACAAGCTGGCCTGCAGTCTCCAGCGCATCCCCTATGCGATGGACGGCGATCAATTCGACGTCGTCTTTTTGCAGCGGCCGGCGCTGCCGTTTAGCGCCATCGCCGAAAGGCTGGCGAATTGGCGCAATCCACAGACGATCTTCGATGTCGACGACGCCATCTTTGTGGGCCCCGACGGCCGGGAGCGCCGCCGCCAGAAGGAGGCCTTCGAGCAGATTGTCGACCGCTGCGCCCACGTCATCTGCGGCAATGAATACCTGGCCGAACGGACCCGTGAGCGGACGCCGACGTCGGTGATTCCGACGGTGGTCGACACCGAGATCTACGCCCCCTCACCGGGCGGTGGCGGCGGCGATGGCGACGACCCGGTGACCATCGGCTGGATGGGCACGGCGTCGAATTTCGACAGCCTGGCGATGGTCGCCCCCATGCTCGCCCGACTGGTCACGGAACTGGAGGACCTGGAGTTGTTGCTGGTCTCGAACCGGCGATTCGAGCCTCTGGACGGCGTCGACGGCGTCGAACAACAGCAGTGGTCGAGTCAGCGCGAGGTCGAGCTGTTGAGGCGCTTCGATATTGGATTGATGCCCCTTGTCGACAACGCCGCTACCCGGGGCAAGTGCGGATTCAAGGCCATTCAGTACATGGCGGTGCAGACGCCGGTGGTCGCCTCGCCGGTGGGCGTCAATCGGCAGTTATTTGACGACCAACAGGCCGGGATACTGGCCGGCGACGTCGAGGCCTTTGAAGCGGCGATCCGGGAGTTGGTCGACGACCGGGGGCGGCGTCGGGCCATGGGGCGCGCCGGGCGCCGACAGGTCCGGCACCACTACTCGGTGGACGCCGTCATCGAGCGCTACGTGGAGTTATTAGAGACCGTGGCCCGGCGCACCGAGGCGTCGTCGGTGACGACGACTGGACCCGGCGGCCAGCGGCCGACGACGGCGACCGGATTCTGAGTACCGGCTCCGGTGGTGATCTCATTGCGATAGATGCTGTAACAACTATCGCATCTCGGGGGGGAGGATCGCCATCGGAGCCGGTGGGCGGAGTTCGGAGTCTGTCGATGCAGGTCGGTGTGGAGTGGGGCCTGTGGAGTGGTCGGAGCCCGAGCTCCGGCGATGATGCTGCATGATCGCCATTACGGTGCGGTCATGCCCTGGGGGAAGGATCATCGCCGGAGCCGGGGCTCTGACGCCGGGAGGCCTGCCGTAGGTGAATGGGCATATGACAGGCGTTCGGAGCAACCGGGGGACAGCTGTTGTGCATTGTGGCATCGCGCTCCGGTGGTGATTCGATGGCGGTGACATCCGCAGGATGTCGCCGCAATCTGGGGGGAGAATCACCACCGGAGCGGGGGGCCAGAAGGTCCGTCGGGAACTCGAGGACGACGGCCGGCACGGACGTCGGCCAGGACTCGATGGAGCCGCCGTCTGCGACCGACGGTCGCGAGGCGACGGCGAATCGGTTTCACCACCACGGATGGCGAGGTGGGATCGGTATCCGACGGATGGTCTGGTCGCCTCGACTACACCCCGGTTCGCCGACGGCGGCCGGAATCGCCCGGTCGCAGTCAATCGGCCGGGGCAATGCGTCAGGCGCAGTGGTCGCACCCAGGTGGGGCCGTCAACACCGGAGGAGTGATGGACGACGGGGGCAAACTGGTCATATCGCTCGATCTGGAGTTGTTCTGGGGCTGTCGACGACAGCAACGGCTCGAGGCCTGTCGCGACGAATTGCTGTCGGCGCGCCGGGCCGTGCCGCGACTGCTTCAGCTGTTTCGAGACTACGACCTGAGGGCGACCTGGCCGGTGGTGGGGCTTTTATTTGCCACGTCCAAAGATGAAATGCTGGAGGTCATGCCCGATCAACTGCCGGTGTATCGCGACATCGACGCCTCGCCGTATGCGCACATCGCCCGCATCGGAGCCTCGGAGCGCGATGACCCGGTTCATTTTGCCCCGACACTCATCGGGCAAATCGCGGCCTGTCCCGGACAGGAGGTGGCGAGTCACACCTTTTCGAATTTCTACTGTGGGCAGCGCGGACAACAGCGCCGCGATTTTCGCGCCGATCTGGGGGCGGCGATCGATGTGGCCAGGCGGCGCGGCATCATTTTGCGCAGCCTGGTGGTACCCTTCAACGACCTGCCCGAAAAGTATCTCGAGATCTGCGGGCAGCTCGGTATTTCGGCCTATCGCGGCGTGCCGCCGGTCTGGCCCTACAGCCGGAGTGAGAGCGACGGCGGAAACATTCAAAGCGGGCTTCGGCGCTGGGCTCGCCGGCTCGATACGGTGGTACCGCTGACGGGGACCCGCTGCGTCCAGCCGCCACACAGGACTGCTTCGGGACCGGTTAATGTGGCGGCGACGCGCCGGCTATTACCGGTCCTGGAGGGGACGGACAGCTGGTCCTCACCGCTTCCCCGATGGCGGCTGGTCACCGAACTCGACCATGCCGCCCGAGAGGGCGGGATCGTCCATCTTTGGGGGCGCGTCGCCGACTTTGCCCATCACCTCACGGCGCGATGCGGGCAGTTGCGAAGAATTCTCGATCGCTTCGCCCACTGGCGAACCCGAGATCGCATGCAGTCGCTGACGATGCACGATGTGGTCATGGAGCGGGATTCGGAATCTACGACGCCTCGGCCGCGGGCGGTGGGGCGTTAAGCAGAGAACCTACAGGTTGGGCCGGGGCTCGTCGGAGACTTCTGGGATGTCGCCGGTCAGCGACTCCAGAAAGGCGACGATGTCACCGGTGGTCTCCTCGTCGAGTTCCGTGCCGAGTTGATAGTAGGCCATCTTGTCGACGGCCTCTTCGAGGGTTTCGACCTGACCGTCGTGAAAATAGGGATGGTTCAGTTCGACGTTTCGAAGCGTCGGAACTTTAAAGAAATGGCGGTCGTCCTCGTCGCCGGTGACGTTGTAGCGACCCAGGTCGGCGTCGGTGATCTCGGTTCCGCGATCGGCGAAGTAATCGTGGACGAGACCCATTTTTTGATAGTCGTCGTGAGACAGGATTTTGCCGCCGTGACAGGTGGTGCATCCGGTGTCGATAAAGGCCTCGAGGCCGGCGAGTTGGCGATCGTCGAGGGCTTCGCTGTCGCCGCGAAGAAAGTCGTCGAATGGAGCGTCGGGCGTTACCAGGGTGCGCTCGAATTCGGCGATGGCGTCAACTGCATTGTCCTCAGTGACGCCGTCTTCGTAGAGTTCGTCGAAGGCCCGGACGTAGACCTCTTTGTCGGCCAGGTCGTCGACGACCACATCCCAGCTGTTGCCCATCTCCAGCTCGTCTTCCACCGGGCCCCGGGCCTGATCTTCGAGAGTCGGTTCTCGGCCGTCCCAGAACTGCGCGTGGTGATAGCGGGCATTGAGCACAGTGGGCGAGTTGATCGGACCCTCCTGGTCGTCGATGCCGATCGAAGTGGGAAGATTGTCACCGCCGCCTTCGTCGATGACATGACAGGTGTGACAGGAGACGGTCCCGTCGGCCGACAGATCCTCGTCGTGAAACAGGGCCCTGCCGAGTTCGACTTTCCCGTCATTCACGTCATCGATCTGACGGGGGATCGGTTCAAATAGCTCTGTGGCTCGGTCCTGGAGTTCGCCGACCGTCATCGGTTCTTCCTCGACGGCCTGCTCGGATTCATCGATGTCATCGGCAGGACCGTCTTCGGAATCACATCCGGCGATCACAATAAATGCTGCAGAGAGGGCGACTACGAACGCTAATACCCGATACTTCATGGGTAGAACTCGACGCAATAGACACTGATTTCTATCGTTTACAAGACGCGGTCCGGCCGTGGGCCAGACCTGTTGGCGCCGAGTACTATGTACGCGATGTTGTCGGTCAATGCCGTCTGGGGTGGGTGCGACAAGATGACACAATAAGCGGCGATCGATGACTGCCGCAGCGGTACAGTGCCGATGGCGAATGACCGGAGAACTCCGGTGGAAGGGGGCCGAACGGGGTTGTCACGGCTCGGCGAGGACGGCGTCGAGGCGACGGACGATTTCTCCCTGCAATGTATTCCACTGCTCGAGGCGGTTGAGCATCTGCCGAGTCTTATCGGGGTTGTCATCGATGAGATCCCGGCGTTCCTCGGGGTCATCGGCGATATTGTACATCCAGTCGGTCTCCAGGAGGCGGTCGCGGATCAATTTGTAGTCGCCGTGTTGAATGGCGAGCTTTGGTGAATAGCCGTGTCCATCGGTGCTGATTTCGTGGAATTGACGTCGCAATTCGTCGAGATCTTCGCCTTGCTGGGTACCGGCGACGAATTCAAAGAATTGATGGCCGCGAATACTAAAGGCCTCGGTGACCAGCGGTCGCGTCGGTTCGTCTTCGATGAGGTGGTACATCGAGTTGCCCTGAGGCATCAATTCGGCGGGCATGGCATTGCCGGTAAAATCGTAGATGGTGGGCATGACGTCGAGTTGCATCGCCGGAGATTCCTGCTGGCGAGTATCGGCGGGCAGGCCGGGACCGGCGACGAACATCGGGATCGTGCTGACCACATTGTGGACATGGACGTGGTGACCCCAGAAGGGCTCGCCCATGATCTCCTCGCCCATGCCCTGTCCGTGGTCGGAGACGACGATGACCAGTGTGTCCTCCGCCACGGGTTGCTCGTAGAACCAGTCCATGAATTCGCCGAGGTGATGGTCGGTGTAGGCGATCTCCGAGCGGTATGCGTCGTGGTCGTCGGCCCCGTCTTCAGCCCAGGGTTCGCGTGGCTCGTAGGGATCGTGCGGTTCGTAGAGATGGACCCACGAAAAGAAGCGATCGCCGTCGTCGAGGTCGCTGATGTTGCGTCGCAGATAATCGAGACCATCGGGACCATGCTCGTGGGCGTTGACCGGGTGTTCGCGGGGCAGAAAAAAGTCGGTGATCGCCGTGTGCTCAAACCAGCTGATGTCGGGGCGACTAAAAATGAGCTCGTCAAATTGATCTTCCACGCCATCAAAGAGCCGGTGGTCGCCCCAGTACGGTGTCTGGGCGAGCACCGACGGGGGTTGAGCGGTGAATATGGCACCGTAGGCCAGGGGAGTGGCAGGGTAATTGGCGACGGCATTGGGGAAGTAGACGCCCTGTTGTTTCCAGTCGTGGAATTCGGGCGTCAATTCCGGATCATCCCAGTAGTCGGAGCGGACAGATTCCAGCACGACGAGGACCACATTGTCGCCCTGCGGCTTCGATTCCTCGAATTTGGAGGTGTCGCCAAAAAAGACGTCGAAGTACTCGTCGAGTTCCTGGTGGGATGCCCGTTCGACGTCAAAAATCTTGTCGGGTTCGACGCGCAACACAGAGCCGACGGGAAGGCCGGCACTGAGCGACGCCGAAAGGTGTCCGAAGCGCTGGACGTGAGTGCGGTGATCTTCGTGACTGGGAATGATGGCCACCATGCAGGCGACGACGGCGAGGCCGACGGCCACAGCGGTATAACGGAGCCCGTCGCGAGTCCACAGCGGGCGCATCAGTCCGACGATAATGGCGGCGTTAAAGGCCGCTAAATGGCCGTGAAACGCCTGGTAGTCGACCAGGATCAGCAGGTTGAATACGACGCCGACGAGCACGAAGATGGCGGCCGCAATTTGGCGATACAGTTTCGGGATGCGCGGTGTAATAAACGCCCAGATCAGTGCCGCACAGATCAGTGGAACACCGATCAGAAAGGCGACTCGGATCACGGGAAATAGCGGGTGGGCGCCGATGCCATCGCCCTGAATGACCGTCTGCTGCCAGGACACCCCGAAAATAGCTGCGAAACCGGGCAGTATAATCGTCGATTTGGCGACCCAGCGCCGGCCTGCGCGGTAGAGCCCCCAGACCGGAAGCGCGTGGATGAGCCACATTCCGATGGTCATCGCCGTCAATGCAGCGAGGTAGGACGGGGCCGGCAATTCGACGAGCTCGAATCGGCGGTGGCCCAGATTCCACCCGATCTCCAAGAGCAGCAAAAATAGGCCGCCGACTACCAGAGCGGACAGAACCACGCCGGCCGGTTGTCGTTCGGAAGGCTCGGTGTCACTCATTGAGGTTGTAAAGAGAAGAAAACACTGGTCATCGAGTGTCGAGCATCCCGTCGCGCCGCAGCGGAAACCGGGCGTCTACACATCTTGCCAGATGAGATAGGCCCAGTTTAACAGGGGCAACACGATGAGTGAGCCCTTGAACAGAAGGTCTTCGATGCGACTCAGATCGAGTACCAGTTTCCGGTTGCGCATAAAGGTCGCGAAACTGGCGATTCCCCAGACGGAGATGAGGACGTATAGAGTGACGATCAGGGGCTGAAGACTGATGGCGGAGATAAGATCTCCGCCCAGCAGCGCCATCGTCGCCCGCGTGGCACCGCAGCTCAAACAGGGGATGTCGATGGCCTGGCGAAGTCCACAGATGCCGAGGTCGATGACTTGCTGTTCGACAAGCCAGGCGCCCATGGGCAGTGCGAAGAGGGGAATCATCAGCAGTGCGCCGATGGGGAGCGTTCCCTCTCGCCGTTCTGTGGTGTAAAGGCGCATCGTCGTCTTTTCGTCAAAATTAGGCGGGTGGAATCCGCGGAGTTCACACCCAGGAATTATAACCACAGGCGGCGGAATTCCGACAGTATGTTATCAAACTTTGCTCCCCACCGGGCCAAGCCCGGGTGGGGCCGCAGGGGTGTGTTGAGGGCCGACGGTATGTTGTCAAACTTTGCTCCCCACCGGCACAAGGCCGGATGGGGCCGCAGGGGTGTGTTGAGGGCCGACGGTATGTTGTCAAACTTTGCTCCCCACCGGCACAAGGCCGGATGGGGCCGCAAGTAGCCGTCAGGTCGTGGATGGGCGTGGTATGTTGTCAAACTTTGCTCCCCACCGGCGCAAGGCCGGATGGGGCCGCAGGTAGCCGTCAGGAGTCGAGAAGACCCCACGGGTTTCATGCCGGTGGTGAATGAGTTTGAGAACATAGCCGGTTGGGGCCGCAGGTAGCCGTCGAGCCGAGAAGACCCCACCGGTTTCATGCCGGTGGTGAATGAGTTTGAGAACATAGCCCCGTCGGGACCGGGAATGCTCAGCGCCTCAGCGGTACTCAGCGAGCTCTTCCGCGGCTCGGCGTTACAGCGTCTCAGCGCTTCCGCGATTCCGTGCTTCAGCGATTCCGTGCTTCCGTGCTTCCGCAATTCCGCGATCAATTTAGATATCCCAGGCTTTGCCGCCGGTCTGGATATCCCAGAGTCGGGCGTATTGTGCGCCGTCGGCGACGAGGTCGTCGTGGCTGCCGGACTCGATGATTTGGCCGTTGTCGAGGACGACGATATTGTCGGCGTTTCGCACCGTCGACAGTCGGTGGGCGATGATGATCATGGTGCGGTCCCGGGCCAGTCGGGTCATGGAGCGCTGGATGGCGGCCTCCGTTTCGTTGTCGACGGCCGATGTGGCCTCGTCGAGAATCAATATCGGCGGGTCGTCTAGGATGGCGCGGGCAATCGAGATGCGCTGTTGTTGTCCGCCCGAGAGGGTCTGGCCGCGCTCGCCGATGACTGTGTCGTAGCCGTCGGGCAACTCCTCGATAAAGGAGGCGGCTTCGGCGCGCTGGGCGGCCCGTCGAATTTCGTCGTCGGTGACGTCGAAGCTGCCGTAGGCGATATTGTCGCGCACGGTGCCGCGAAATAGAAAGGAGTCCTGGCTGACGAGACCGATGGCGCGTCGCAGGTCCGACAGATCGAGTTCCGAAATGTCGCGACCGTCGATTTCGATGGTGCCTCGCCGGGGCTCGAAGAAGCGAAGCAAGAGGTTGATGATCGTGCTCTTTCCGGCCCCGGTGGCGCCGACGATGCCGACGGTGGAGCCGGCGTCGATGTGCAGATCGAAGTCGTCGAGCAACGGCTCTCGCTCGTCGTAGGCAAATTCGATGTCCGAAAAGTCGATGGTCCCGTCGACATCGGTGGTGGCGAGCGCCTGGTCGCCGCCCTCGATGCCGCGGTCGATTTCGAGCAAATTGAGGATGCGACGCGTCGACGCCATGGCGCGCTGGTACAGATCGAAGGTCTTGCCCAGTCGTGTCAGTGGCCACAAGAGCCGCTGGGTCAAAAAGACGAGGACCGAGTAGGTGCCGACGGCCAATTCTCCTTCGATGGTCAACATGCCGCCGTAGATAAGCGTCGCCGTAAATCCAATGACAATGGCCATTCGGATCAGCGGAGAAAAGGCGGAGCTGAGTCGAATCGCGTCGCGGTTGGAGTGGCGGTAGGACTGACTGAGCTCGCGGATGCGCTCCGTTTCGTAGTCCTCGGTGGCAAAACTCTTGATGGTGGCGATGCCCGACAGATTGTTGTTGAGCTGGCCGTTGAGATCGGCGACGTCTTCGCGCACCCGGTCGTAGCGCGGAGAGAGCATTCGCTGATACTTAAACGAGCCCCAGATGATCAGCGGGATGGGAAGCATGGCCATCCAGGCGACCTGCGGGGCGAGCACAAAGAAGGCGGCGACGATGACAATGGCCGTCGTCGTCACCTGCAAGATGTCGTCGGCGCCGATGTCCAGAAAGCGCTCCAGTTGGTTGATGTCGTCGTTTAAGATCGCCATCAATCCACCGGTGGATTGCTCGTGAAAATAGGCCATATCCAGATTCTGGATGTGGCCGTAAGCGTCGAGGCGCATATCGTGTTGGACGGTTTGGGCGAGGTTGCGCCACAGCCAGGCCTGCAGATACTGAAATAGGGACTCCAGTCCCCAGATCAGCACGGTGAGCACGGCCAATACGACGAGCTGGTGCGTCAGATCGGTGACGCCGAATCGCGCGATCAGCGACTGGTCCTGCTCGACGACGACGTCGATGGCGGCTCCGATCAGCGCCGGTGGCGCCAGATCGAAGATTTTGTTGAGCACCGAGCAGGTCGTCGCCAGCCAGACGCGTCGTCGGTAGGAGCGTCCGTATTCAAAGAGGCGAGCCAGCGGATGGCGTTCGGAGTCGGGAGCGTCCATACAGCGATCACAATAAAGAGCGGAGTCTGACAGAGGGCGTCGGTCGACGGCCTGCCTTAACACACAATGAGGCTGTCAATAATGGCCGGCGCAAAAGGCCCCGGTCGCGCAAGGCTCGATTCCGGTGGAGACGGAGGCGTCCCCGCCTTCGGCAGTGTCGTCCGTGAGGCAGCGAACATCGGTGATACAAGGCGTATTCCCCGATAGCCCAGGGCATTTCGGGTATTCCCGATTGTCGATAGGAGCCGACACAGGCCGCCATTTCATTATTGGCGCCGCGGGCTACTCCTGGATTTCGATGCGATTGCGTCCGTTTTCTTTGGCGCGGTACAGGGCATCGTCGGCGGCCTGCAGCAATTCGAGGAGATCGGGACGGTCGCTCTGGTCGGCACGAATGCCGGCGACGCCAATGCTGATGGTACAGGACAGCGTTTGTCCGGTGTGGTCGACGAGACTCAATTCTTCGATGGCAGCGAGGAGCCGTCGAGCGATAGCGCGGCCCTCGGATTCAACTTCGGTGCGCGGCAGCAAAATGACGAATTCCTCTCCGCCGTATCGGCCGAGTAGATCGTCGCCGCGGAGGTGTTCGTTCAGGGTTTCGGCGACGGCCTTGAGCATTCGGTCTCCGGCGGGATGTCCGTAGATGTCGTTAAACGCCTTGAAATGATCGATGTCGATTAACATTAACGTCAGCGGCCGATGCTGTTGGCGGGCCTTTTTGGCTGCCGACCTGGCGACAGTGAAAAAGTGTCGGCGGTTGGCGATGCCCGTCAGTGGATCGGTCTGGGCCTGGCTGCGGAATCGGTTGAGTTGACGAGATCGGGCGACGGCGGTGGCGATGTGACGCCCGATCTGGGTGGCCAGTGGTTCGGCAATGTCATCGAGGGGGCCGTGCTGACCGGTTCCGAAGGCCAGCATTCCGATGGGACGACGCTCATCGAGGTCGAAGAGCGGAATACACAGCCAGTTGGGAATCGACGGGTCGTAGTGATCGAGGGCGTCGACCTCAGAGATGTGATACGGAGACGGCTCATGGGGATTGTCGTCAAAGATCGGAGCGAGTTGCGAATTGTGGAGCGGGATATTTCGGACGGGGCCGCAAAGGGCGCATTCGCCCTCGCAGCGCTGAGCGAGAAGTTCGACGCTGTCGTGGGCGTCCCGAAGCCAGAGTTGGACGGCGTCAAAGTCGGCGATGGTTTCGATGTGCCGGAATGCGCGGTCGGCAAAGTTCTGGAGGTCTTGGGCTTCGGCGCCGATTGTGAGGATGGCGCGCATGGTCTCCGCGACGCGGCGAAACTGCCGTTCGGCGATGACCATGTCCTCCAGATTCCGAACGGAATCCATCAGGTCTCGAGCCGCTTTTCCGATATCGGTGACGTCATCGCTGTGATCGCCGTCGATCTCCCCGGCCAGTAAATCGCTGTAGCCGATGACGGTGGCCAACCCGTCGCGAATATCGCGACTGACGTCGGCGATGATCTCGGAGTTGACCTGGACGGTGTCGACGTACTCCTCGAGCATCTCGCTTAAGTGCGTCTCCACAGGCTCCTTGGTTTGAGAATCGGTAGAGGAAATACGGTTGCGGACCTGTTTGTCGGGGGGAACGTCGTGATTCTGGGACATCATCTTCCTGCATCGTAAAGTACTGCGGCACCTCAGCCGGGGCGCACGTTGGTACGGGCAAAGTTGGTACGGTTTGGGCGAATGTCAATAGTTGTAACAAAATCCGGACATTCAAAATCCTGAGCAATGTAGCGAATGGCATCGAGTAAATCAAAAAGTTGACATCGGCCGTCCGCTGATTCACCACTTGAGTGGGCCCACTGCAATGTCTCGAAGAAGGGAGCACCATATGCGTCGAATGATCGCATTGTTATTTGTCGTCTCGATTGGCTTTGCCGGCTGTGTCGACGAGCCGCAGTGCCCGGAAGAGGACGACGCCATCTGTAGCTGCGACGACGGCAGCCAGGGCGAATTGGAGTGCTCGGACGGGGAGGCCACGTGCATCTGCGACAGCGAAGGCGACGACGAGTGAGGCCATTTCTACGGAGTCTTCCTTGAATATGGCGATGTCGAGTCGTATCACTATGCATCGACTACTGCACAGCAGTTGGAAGTCCTCCGGTGGGAGCTTAAGGCGTGTCTGACGACGAATCGGAATCTCCAGAACATCGCGAGTCCAATGACTCCGAACGCGAGTCCAGCGACTCCGAAATCGAGCAAGACCGAGAGCACGGCGAAGTCGCCGGGGATCGGCCCGACGTCGACGCATTGCCGACGTGGCTGCAGTCCGTCGTGCAATCGGCGGAGGCGAGTTCCGGGGCCACGCCGCGATCGGCGATCTGGATACCGACACTGCTCGCCGGCTGGCGCGCCGTGCGCCGTGGGCTCGATGTCAGTGTGGCACTGCGCGAGCAGATCGACGCCGACGAGCCCCTGCAGTGGCCCGACGAGTTGATCGAGGAGTTGATGGAGACCCTCGCCGAGTTCGGCGACAGTTTTCCCGGCTTTGATGCCGCGGTGCCGGCGCTGACCCAATTCGTCGAATTCGGCGAGGAGGTCGTCGATGCCGGCATGGCCTCCGAGATGATCGATGAAGCCATCGAGCGCCTCAAACCGATGGTCGACCGCGCACTGCAATCGCTTTTTGAAACCGCCTTTTTCGGATTGCAGAGCGATTCCGGGGGCACCGATCCGGTGACGCGAAATCGGCATCTCCAGAAATTATTTCGGCGCCTGGAAGAGCTCTTTGATCGACTTTTGTATCTGTGGCTCTTTGATGAATCCGATCCCGACCGGGGGCCCGGGGTATGAATCAGGCGTCGCCACAACTCTCGGAGTCGAGCCGCCGGTCCCTGGCGTCGATTGTGGGCGAACAGCAGGTGCGGACGTCGTTTCCGGACCGACTGGCCTACCAAAATGACTGCTGGCCCAGGGGGATCATTCTGTCGAGAGGGCGCCGGCTCAATCATCATCTACCGTCGGCGATCGTTCAGCCCGAAAGCGAAGAAGAGGTCGTCGAGATCGTTCGCTGGGCCGCCGGCGAAGGCGTGGCGGTCGTGCCCTTTGGCGCCGGCAGCGGTGTGTGTGCGGGGGCGGTGGCCGACAGCGAGTCGATTGTCGTCGATCTCAAGCGCCTGGACGACCTGATTGAAATTGACGCCGACAATCGCACCGTCCGCGCCGGGCCGGGCATTATCGGCATGGATCTGGAGACCTATCTCAACGACGCCGGCTGGACGATGGGCCACTATCCGTCGTCGCTGTACTGCTCGTCGCTCGGCGGCTATCTGGCGGCTCGAAGCGCCGGCCAGTACTCCAGTCGCTACGGCAAGATCGAGGATATGGTGCTGTCGATGAGAGCTGTCACCGGCGACGGCGAAGTCGTTGAGACGGCGGCCGACGTCGGCCGCCACTCGGCGGAGTGGCGCGGCGATCCGGGGCGCGATCTCAACGAGATTGTTGTGGGCAACGAGGGGACGCTGGGGCTGATCACGGAGGCCCTGATGCGCATCGAGCCCAAACCGACGCGGCGCAACTACCGGGGCTTTCAGTTCTCGAGTCTCGACCGGGCGCTCGATGCCATCCGCCAGATCATGCAGCGCGGGCTGCGGCCAACGACAGTTCGGCTCTACGACGAGGTCGACAGCCTGGTCGGCGGCTCTGAAAAAAAGGGCGAGAGCCCATCGAAGAAGGTGCCGAATCTCTTTGAGCGACTGGCCGGGCGAGCCCGCAAGTGGATTCCGGAGTCCGTGGACTCATCGTTTCGCGAGACCGTCGAACGCGCCACGCAGGCGCTGACGGGACGGGCCGTCGGCCAGCCGCTGGTCCTCAATTCGATTGCCGACATTCTGCCCGGCCACTCGCTTCTGGTCGTCGGCTTTGAGGGCACAACATCGCTGGTCGACGACGACGCTGAATACGCCTACGAGCTCTGTCGCCACCACGGCATTGACCTCGGCAAAGGGCCCGGCGAGCACTGGCTGGAGAATCGATTCAGCGTCTCCTACAAGCAGTCGCCGATGTTCGACAGCGGGGCCTTTGTGGACACCATGGAGGTGTCGACGACCTGGGATAATCTGCGCAATTTATACGACAACGTCCGGGAAGCGATGCGGTCTCACGTCTTCGTGATGGCCCATTTTAGCCATGTCTACCCGGAGGGCAGTTCGATCTACTTTACGTTTGCCGGATTTGGCGCCGACGTCGACGAGAGTCTCAGGCGCTACCAAAACGCCTGGCAGGCCGGCCTCGATGCGGTGGCCGACTCCGGCGCCAGTATCGCCCATCACCACGGCGTCGGAAAATCGAAGGCGCCCTGGACCGGGCGCGACCACCGAGGCGGCAAAAAGCTCTTCGATCGACTCAAGGATCGCTACGATCCCCATCGCATTCTCAATCCCGGAGCGGTCTATCCCGACGGTTCCACCTGACTCTACGCGGCCACCGATCGCCATGAACGCCACATTTTACAACGACCGATATCTCCCGGCGCCCCGGCGCGAGTTGCGCCCGGCGTCCCGGGAGGAATTGGCGGAGGCCCTCGCCGATGAGGAGGCCTCGGAAGGGGCGTGGTGTCTCGTCGGTGGCGGAGAGCATATTCGCCGCAGGCCCGACGGCGACCGTTCGGCTCCGCAAACCGTCATTCGCACCGACGCCGTCGACGACGTCATCGATGTCGACACCAAAAGCGGTCTGATTCGCGTGGAGGCCGGCATCGACTGGAGAGGCCTGGGCGAGGCGGTGGCCGACGAGGGATTGACGCTGCAGCGCTACGGCCTCCAGCCACTGTCGGCGACTGTCGGCGGCCTGTTGGCGCGCCGGCGGCCGGGCCCCCCGGCGCTTCGCGGCGGGTCGATCCTGGACGGCTGTGTCGCCATCGGAGCTCGCGACGTCCACATCGGCGATTACCGCTA
This sequence comes from uncultured Bradymonadales bacterium, assembly GCA_964446725.1. Lineage (GTDB taxonomy): Bacteria > Myxococcota_A > Bradymonadia > Bradymonadales > Bradymonadaceae > SLJM01. The sequence goes on from CAYUPT010000007.1 coordinate 19,380, forward strand.
TCTGGCGGCGCCTCGAAAGGCCAGCGGTCCCGACCTGCGCCACGAATTTATCGGAGCCGGCTGCTCGTCGGGGGCGATCACGGACGTCACGCTCGTCGCCTGGCGCGGCGTCGAGTCGCGATTGGTGCGCTACGACGATTGTTCGCTGGAGGATGCGGGCCGGATTCGACAGGCCCTGGCCGATGCGGCAATGGCGCCGACCTGGATTCACTATCGCCACGGAAATCAGGCGCTGCAATTCGAGCTGGCGATGCCGGGCCGGCTTCTGCGGGCCCGTATGCGCTGGTTGTCCCAACAGGTCGAAGAGCCCGACGAGACCGGCGATAGCGAAGACGCCCGGACGCGCCGGCGCTGGCTCGAGGCCCGCCACCCCGATCGCCGCAGCCATCCCGACGCGGAAGCGATGCGGGTGTTCTGGCTGGCGCCGTCGGCGCTGGGCGCCGATCCCGCCGAACTCTTCGGCGACCGGGTCGTCGACATCGAGATCCCGGCCTGGACGCCGCGCCGCCTGGAGGCCTACGTCACCTACGAAGAGCCCGCCGACGCCCGCCGTTTTGCCCCCGACAGCGCGCGTTGCGACGACGGGCTGTGGGCGACCTGGCCCGTACTTTCGAATCTTGACGACACGGACTCGCCATGAGCCTCCCCGATCTGGGCGCCGACATCGAGCGCATGACCGCCTACTGCACGTATTGCCCGAAGATGTGTCGGTTTAGCTGTCCGACGGCGGACGCCGAAAGCCGTGAGACCGCCACGCCCTGGGGGATGATGCGGCTTCTGGAGATGGTCCGCGACGGCTCGGTGCCCATCGACGACGACGTCGCCGATGCCTTCTATCACTGCACCGGCTGTCGGCGCTGCCAGAGCTATTGCGAACACGACAACGACGTGCCCCGCGCGCTGTGGAAGGCCCGAAAGTGGGCGGTGGATACCGGCTTTTTACCCGAGGCCTACCAGGAGCTCTACCGGCGATTCGAGGAGTCGAATACGCCCTACGGAGAGCCCGACGCCGCCATCGACGAGTCGATTTTCGATGCACAGGCGTCGGTGGCGCTGTGGCCCGATTGCTCCACAGTCGCCAATCAACCGGCGCTGGTGGAGGCCCTCGGCAGGCTTTTGGAGCGGCTGTGGGGGCGCAAAGTCAGGCTCGTTCAATCCGACGACATGGAGCATCCACCGTGTTGCGGATTTCCGCTGACCGGCGCCGGAATCGAGGACCCCGATTCGTGTCGCGACAGCTGGTGGCCGCAACTGGAGGGCGTCGAGCAGGTGTGGACCGATTGTCCGGCGCTGGCGGCCTGGCATGCCGACGACGCGAGCTGGTCGGTCGACGGCGAAGAGGGCCCGGAGATGGCCCACATTTTCGAATTTTTGGCGTCAAAATTGCCACAGACCGAGCCCGAACAGCGGCTGGATGCCTCCGAGGTATTGCTCCACGAAAGCTGTTATATCTCGCGCCAGCTCGACGGGCTGGAGGATGTGGCCGCCGTGGTGGAACATATTGCCGAAGAGCCGCCGCAAAAAATGGCCTACCAGGGCGCAGAGAGTCCCTGTTGCGGCGGTCGGTGCCACTACCGGCAGCTGGAGCCGGAGGCCTCGAAGAGGGCCGCCGAAAAGATCGTCGACGCCGTCGACCGCAAATCGGGGGCGACGCGCCTGGCGACCACGTCGTCGATGTGCCGAAGTGCCATCGGTGACACCGGCGATTCAGTGGATACGACGACTGTGTTGGAGATGGTCTGCCGGGCCTACGATTGTCTTTGATAGCGGGGCTCGGCTTTGACTTATCGAAGGTCAGCGACGATTGTATAGTCCGCCATTGCTATTGTTGATGTGTTGACCTTTCCAGGCCCCAGGCTCCGATGAGTTCTTCATCTGTGAATTACCGCACGTTCGTCATCGCCAATCCGACGGCGGCCGCCGGTGCCGTGCGCGACGATTGGCCGCTTATCGAGCGGCTTTTGAGGGCCAATCTCCCGGAGCTCGATTACGCGTTTACCGAAGGCCCGGGCCACGCCACATTGCTGGCCCGAGAGGCCCTGCGCGCCGGGTGGGAGATGATCGTCGCCGTCGGCGGCGACGGCACACTCAACGAGGTGGTCAACGGCGTTTATGGCCGCCCGAAGCCAGGCGAGTATTTTCGGCG
>CAYUPT010000008.1:0-21083 GCA_964446725.1 uncultured Bradymonadales bacterium
CTCCTCGAGGAGGCCTTTGAGGGTGTGGACGGTGTGGTTGGTGGTGTCGACGACGGTGTCGGCGCGGGCGCGCATATCGTCGAGATGCTCTCGTTCGCGCTGGATGCCCTCGCGGACGGTGTCGGTCTCACTCATCGGATGGCGCCGCCGGGTCTCGCTGAAGCGCCGCACCAGACATTCGTCGGTGGCCTCCAGAAAGAAGATCTGGACGCTGACCCCCTCGGCGCGAAGCTGTTTGACGATGGCGTCGGTCTGATCGAGATGCAGATGATCGCGGGTGTCGATGACAAAGGCCAGACGCTGCCAGTCGTTGCGCGATGCACCGGTCTCGGCGAGTTCCAATACCTTCGGCAACAGGGGGACCGGCAGGTTGTCGATACAAAAATACCCCATGTCCTCCAACGCCCGGATCGCCGTGGTTTTGCCGGAGCCACTGAGGCCGGTGATGATGACGACCCGCGGCTGGCGGTTCGTCCGGGAGTCTGACGTCTCTTCGAGGGACTCGGACATGGCGCGAGATCCGTCGGGCAAAAGGGGAAGTAACCGGCGGGAACGCAACGGTGCCGATAGTCGTCTCAGTCGTCCTGTTTTTGAACTTCGACGAGGACGACGGTGATATTGTCGTTGCCGCCTTCTTCATTGGCGGCATCGATGAGAGCGTCGACGCATTGTTCGAGATCGTCGCGCTGTTCGGCGACGATATCTTCGATGCGATCATCTTTGATCATATCGCAGAGGCCGTCGGAGCAAAGTAGGTACAGATCGCCGTCTTTCGGTTCTTCGTGATCGACGTCGACCTGGACGCTCTCTTTCATGCCCAGGGCGCGGACGATGACGTTTTTGTGCGGGAAGTTCTCGATCTCCTCCTCGCTGAGGTCCTTCATTTTGATGTAGTCGTTGAGCAGGGAGTGGTCGTCGGTGACCTGTGAGATCGAGCCGTCGCGGACCCGATAGATGCGGCTGTCGCCGACGTGGCCCAGATAGACCAGGCCGCCGGAGATAAAGGTAGCGACGATGGTCGTTCCCATCCCGTGGTGGGTGCTGGGATCGTTTTCGGCCTTTTCGTGGATGCGCAGGTTGGCCAATTTGATGGAGGCCGCCAGGCGGTTTTCCTGGTAGCTGAGGTCTTTCTCCATCTTGTAGGGCCAGGTCATATTATCGTCTTCGGCGGTCTCCTCGAAGAAGGCGGCGATGGTATCGACGGCAATCTGCGAGGCGACCTCGCCGGCGGCGTGGCCTCCCATGCCGTCGGCGGCGAGGTAGAGGTTTTGCTCGGGCAACAAACAGAGGTTGTCCTCGTTGTGACCCCGTTTTTTACCCACGTCAGTGCTTCCAGCGTAGCGTAATTTGAGCGACACGTTCGTACCCCGTTCGACGTCTGGAATCGAGTTGATTCGTCGGGTTGGTGAATTCAGTAGCGTTGGAGACGCCAAAGCGTCCCACGGTCATCGGGCCAGGATGGTCGGATTCGACTGGTCCGCTCGACCGATCATTACACCACCACTGTACTTCGGGTGGGGCCAGGTAGCAAGGCGACTTAGCCGGACGTCGGTGAGCCGATCTGCTCGAATTTCAGGACCCGGAGCTGTCGCTGAACCGAGCAGATGGTGACCGGTTCGGCATCAGCCGAAAAATGAATGGCGAGGACGTCGAGGTCTTCGGCCTGAAATGACATGATCTTGTTGCCCGTCGGCAGTTGAAACAGGGCCACCGAGCGATCGACGAGGGCCGCCGCCAGCAGGTAGTCGTCGGGGGAGATGGCCATCGAGCGGACCGGGGCGTCGACGCGGAATTGGCCGGTGGGCACCCGGGGATTGGAGACGCCGATGAGTTCGACGGTATTGTCGCGGCGGGCGATGGCGACGGTGTCGGCGGAATTGTTGAGCGCCAGGCTGCGCACCGGTTGTCCGTCTCGCAATCGCTCCCAGTCACTGGAGCCGGTGCGATTGCGGTGATGCATATAGATTTTGCCGGAGGCGGAGCCGGCGACGATGCAGGTTTCGTTGTCGTCGGTAGCAATCGCCGAAATCGGGGTCCGCCGCACGTCTTGATACAGGGTGGTCACCGTCGGTCCGGTGGGATTGATGCGCGAGATGGTGCCGCAGCGATCGCCGACAAGCAGGTTGGAGCCCGACAGTGTCAGTGCCTCCGGGTGGTCGATGGCGTCGACGGAGATCGCCACCGGCGTCGAGGCGTCGGGAGCAAATAGCTGGAGTTCCCGGTCGCCGTGCTCGTAGATGGTAAATGAGCCGTCGGTTCGATAGGCGGCCTCGATGCGCGAGGCCGGCGACGACAGCTGATGGGTGGCCGATGAGATGGCGGTGGCCGCGGAGTTGGTGTTGCCCGTGCCGTGAAAGCTGATCTCCGGATCCGTCGGATAGGAGCCACCGGAGGGCGTGTGATTGCGTCCGAAGGCCGGCGTCTCGTTGCGCTGGCGCTCGCCGTAGGCCTGAATCGTCGCCGAACTGGTCGGTGAGTTGTCGACAAATTCGTTGGACTCCGACGTCGCCGACGCCTCCGAAGAGTCGGGGGCGTTGATATTGTCGGGGACCTCGATGATGCCGGAGCCCGGCGTCGGCTGCTGGTCACGGCTCAGCGATCGATGGGGACCGCTGGAGCGAAGAGAGTCGAGCTTCGGCGAGCTCTCGGGGGCACGGCCATGATCGAGTTGATCGAGCTCGTCGATGACCTGGGAGAGATCGCGAGGTCGATCGTCGGGTCGTTTGGCCAGCATCCGTCCCACCAAATCTTCCAGGGCGCCGGGGAATTCTCGGTCACAGACTTCGCCGAGTCGCGGCGGCGGTTTGCGGACATGCTGGCGAAGGACTTTGTAGACGTTTTGGGAATCGAAGGGGGGGCGGCCGGTGAGCATGAAAAATAAAATCGCGCCCAAGCTGTAGATGTCGCTTCGGTGATCGACGCAGTCCTTGCCCATCGCCTGTTCGGGACTGGCGTACAGCGGAGTGCCGATAAAGCCCTGAGTTAAGTCAACCCGGGTATCGTCGGTGAGCCGCACGATCCCGAAGTCGAGAATGTGGACGAAATCGTCGCCGGCCGGCAATTGCTCGACCATCAGATTTTCGGGCTTTAGATCGCGGTGGATCATATCGGCCTGATGGGCCTCGTAGATGCCATTGGCCGTCTGGCGCAGCAGGGCACAGGCCCGATCGATGGCCAGTGGGCCGCCGTCGTCCAAGACCAGCGACTCCAGGGTCGTTCCCTCGATCATGTCCATGACGGCGGCCACGAAGCCACCGTCGAGATCAAAAATTTCGTAAAAGGAGACGATATGCGGGTTTTTGAGCCGACTGAGGGCCTCGATTTCGCGATTGAGGCGGGTCGCGATCTGTTCGGCCTGGGAGGGATCTTTGTCGGTGGAGATGATCTTGACGGCAAATTGGCGCGAAATCGACAGCGATTCGCCGCGGTAGACATCGCCGGAGGTGCCGTGACCGAGCGGCTGGGCGACGAAGTAGCGATCGGCGACGACGCTTCCGAGCCAGGGATCGTTGAGCGCCGACAGCGATTGCCAGCCGTCGTCGGGGCGCGACGTCGAGCAGGCCAGACACTGCGCTTCGACTTCAAAGATCACCGATTGGCAGCGGGGACATGCGTAGTCGGGGCGCGAGTCGCGGAGCAGATCTCGCCTCTGTTCGCGCAGGGCGCGAATCTGGTTGCCCGTCTTGGGCGAACTATCGTTGCTCATAGCGTACTCCGTACACGCTTCAGCAAATAACACACAAGATAGCACATGGTGCTCCCCGTTGCATTGTCCAACTCATTGCCAGGCCACCATACTAACCTGATGGCGGGGATCCAAGAGGCGTTGAGTCAAAAGTTGTCAACGAGATCGAATAGGGCAAAAAAATTCCCGATGATGTCACGGAATCACCGGGAGAAGCAGCACGATATTCTCGGTACGACGCCGTGAGCCGTCGTCGACGGGGTGTCGGGTGCATCGAAAATACGCTGGCGCTGCGCTGCGTCTCGCCCAGTACGCCGCCGGCGCGTACACCGTCGGTGTTCGCACCTCTCGGGGCGTTACACTGGTTTCAAACGCCGAGAACGCATGAATTATTCATTATTTTCGGATTCTTGATCATCGTTATTTTGATCATTGCCATCATCGGCGGCGTCAAATGACGTGTAGCGGATAACACTGTTGAAATCGCCGATTTGCTGAATCCAGTTTTCATTCTCCCAGGTCAGCAACAACCCGGTCTCCTCTTCTTCGCAGCTGCTCCAGCGATACATGTCGGGATTGATAACACAGGTATCCTCGAGGCCCGGCTCGCCGAAGGTGTCGTCCAGGCAATAGCCGGTGGCTTCCAGGTCGTCGCGGCTGTGTTCGTCGCCGGGCACCAGACGGACTTCGATGCCGGTGTCGCAGTAAAATTGCGAGTTGTCGCCCGGATAGGCCGTGCAGCTGCCCTCCTGATCGAGGTGCGGATGACCGGGGCACGTATCGTCGGGTCCATCGCAGCGATAGACATTGTCGATACAGCCGGCGGCTTCGGCGCCGAAGAAATCGGCGATTTCATTGAGAATCGGCTCAAAATCTCGGCAGATGTGACCGTCGAGCGGTGACTCCGGATCGCTGGCGCTGGGACGGGGGAAAAATTCGTCGAATTGCCTCAGAAACTCCTCGTAGCGATGGCCCGACCATGCCACGCCCTGTGGTCCGCGGCATGAGGGAGGCACGACCCAGTTCCAGTTGCCACGGGTAAAGTAATCACTGGTCCATTCCCGTTGAGAATCCGGGCATTCGACGGGCAGTCGATCATCGGGAAGTCGCTCCCGGAGGTCATCGAGCCCCTGAAATCGACCGTGGACGGACGCCGGAAGTACTGTGGAGGTCAATTCCCAGACGCTTTCGTTGTAGTCGAGATCGCGACTTGCGGCGAGGTTTTCCAGGAATTGCTCGGCCAGCTCCTCGGCGGTCAGCAGTGCGCTTTCCTTCGGGTTACCCTCGTCGTCCACAGGTCGATCTTCGCGCGGGGTCCGCAGCAGGCTTTCCTCGATGGTGCATTGGTGGACGCCGCAGTTGGTGGCGGTATTGAGGCTGCCGTCGTGGCTGCAGTCGTTTTCATCGGAGACAAAGATCAGGCCCGTGTCGGCGTCTTCGCGCAAGAATCCGGCGTTCGGGTGCTGATCGCGGTCGTCGGGACCGGCGTTGGGGCCGCCGGTCATTTCCGGGGAGACAGCTCGGACCGCGGCATTGAGGCCCTGTTCAAAGCCGTGGCCCCGGGTGCCGACGAGGCTCATGCAGGCGAAGTCATCGCGCAGCGCCTCGGTATCGAGAGTATCGTCTTCGGTCTGATAATCCTCGGAGCGAAGGACGAGCGGAATATCGCGAAAGTCGTCGCCCTCCGGAAGCAGATCGCGAATCCCGACGTCTTCTTCACCGCAGTCGATGCAGTTGGGATAGGCCTCTGCTCCACTTTCGGGACATTCGCAGTAGTCGGTGTCCTCGTCGAAGTCGAAATCCTCGTCATCGCAGGTGGTCGTGGTCCGCAGGGCGCATCGCAAATCCTCGTCGGAAATATTCAGTAGATGGTCCCATTCATCGGGGTTTTCGGTGCATTCCACGGCGACATCGATGGTGTCGTAGATCGGGTCGAGATTGGAGTAATTGGGTTCCCCGGCGTTGGGGTGATCGGTGCCGTAGATGGAGTGGAAGCAGACGTCTTCGAATCCGGGGGCCGGCTGTGGGGTCGACTGCAGGTAGCCGGGTTGGGCGATCGGTTCCAGGCTGGATGGGTCTTCGTCTTCGGTCCCGATCATGTGGGTGGTGGTGACGGCGATGTGGAAGTCGATATTGATGTCGTCGAGGGTGTCGACGAAGCCGTCAATGCCTTCGCGCAGCACATTCTGGGAGCGACACATCGACCCCGAGTTGTCGATCGTCCACAACAGGTCGAGTTCCTGACCACCGCCCAGGTTGTGGGGCTCGACGTGTTCGACGGCGCCGGTGGCATCGACGATTTCGACGGAGTGCTCGTTGCACGCCGACATCGAAAATAACAACGCCCCGGCGGCGCTCAGGCACAGCCCGGATAAGATCAGACGTAAACTGCTGCCCATTGGCGATCCTCAATGTCCTCAGTATGCAGTGGTTCGACCAAGCATCGACGACGATAGTAGCGCACCACCATCGCGATGTCCACAGAACGGCGGCGACGGGCCGTATTTCCAGTGAGCGCCCGCCGATGTGAAATGTTGCTACGCGGCCGCTTCCGGGCGCTCGGGAGGCTCATGCAGGCCGGATGTGCCGGCGGTGTCGGAGCCTAGAACGACGAACGCGGAGCCGGCATCGCCGGGCTCCGCGTCGGTGCGCATCGAGCGATGGTCGCTCAGGTGCGGTGGGTGGTATACGGCAGGAATGCGACCTGTCGGGCCCGCAAAATCGCCTTGCGCAATTTGCGCTGGTTGCGAGCACTGACCCCGGTGATGCGACGCGGCAAAATCTTGCCGGTGCGCGTCACAAATAGCTTGAGAAGCTCCGGGTTTTTGTAGTCGAGTTCCCAGGAGGGGTTTTGATCGAAGGGGTCGATTTTGCGTCGTCGACGCCAGTTGATATTCGGATATTTGGACATGATGGATCCTCGGTCAGTGGTATCGGTCCCGCGTGACACAGCGCCCGGAGTGGGGCGGCGGTGTGATTCGTCAGCTCAACTTCTTTTCGACGAATTCGACGTGCTTGTCGACGACGGGGTCGTACTTTTTGATTTTGAGCTTGTCCGGCGTCTTCCGTTTATTCTTGGTGGTCGTATAGAAGTAACCGGTACCGGCTGTAGAAACGAGCTTGATTTTTTCTCGCATGGCGAAATCTCCGGGTCAAACGAAAGCGCCTCCGGTCCGTCGGGCGGTGGGGAGGTCGCGTACTGAATCATTTTGAGTCCCTGTCGGGCGAACAAGTTCATAGCGGCACAGCGACCAGAACGCAAGGAGGAAGACCAGAGGCGTCACGTCGGCGATCGACGAGGCCTCAACGGGGCGTCGATATTCGGCTCGGGACGGCGAGCGCGACGGATCGCTTGAAATTGCGCCGATGGCACGAAAGTTTGGCCCGGCGCCTCGGAAGTCAACGCCGACGATCTTCGACGGTCACCGATGCCGTCCGGTGGCGCCCCGGACAACGTGCCCTGCGCCCGCTGTATTCGCTGCGCCGTAGCCAAATGGAGAACACCGATGAGCGAAGTCCGCAATCGACTGGGCGATGAGACCAGCCCCTATCTTCGCCAGCACGCCGATAATCCCGTCGCCTGGTATCCCTGGGGTGACGAGGCGCTCAGGCGGGCCCGGCGGGAGGAGCGGCCGATCTTTTTATCCGTCGGTTACTCCGCATGTCACTGGTGCCATGTCATGGAGCGCGAGAGTTTCGAGGACCAGGAGATCGCCGAACGTCTCAACGAGGCCTTCGTCAATATCAAAGTCGACCGCGAGGAGCGCCCCGATCTGGATCGGATCTATATGGATGCCGTCCAGTTGATGACCGGCCAGGGCGGGTGGCCGATGAGCGTGTGGCTGACCCCGGATCTGGAGCCGTTTTACGCCGGCACCTACTTTCCGCCCAAAAGCAAATGGGGTCGCCCGGGCTTTGTCGATGTCGTCGAGGAGGTCCGAAGAGTCTGGAGCGAGGAGCGCGATCGCGTGGAGGATATCGCCGACGAGATGGCGGCCCGGCTCCACAAGATGGCCCAGCCGGGGCCGTCGTCGACGTCGATCGACCGGGGGCCCATACGCAGCGGAGCCGACGCGTTGTCGCGGCGATTCGATCCCTCAAATGGCGGGTTCGGGACGAAGCCGAAATTTCCGGCCGCCGGCCAGTGCCGCCTGTTGTTTCGGGTGGCCACGGACGACGACTTTTCGAACGACGAGCGCCAGCGGGCTCGAGATATGGCCGAGACCACACTGGTCCACATGGCCAGCGGAGGGATGTACGACCACCTGGGCGGCGGATTTCACCGCTACTCGACGGACGCCCGGTGGCTGGTGCCGCACTTCGAAAAAATGCTGTACGACAATGCGCTTCTGCTCAACACCTACCGCGAGGGATGGGAGCTGACGGGGCGCCCCTATTTTCGCCGCATCGTCGAGGAGACCGGCCAGTACGTATTGCGAGAGATGGTCGACAGTGCCGATTCGACGGGGGCCTTTTTCTCGACGCAGGACGCCGATACCGAGGGCCGGGAGGGCAAGTTCTTTGTGTGGACTCCCGAACAGCTCTGCGATGTGCTGGGGCCGGAGCGCGGCCGAAAAGCAGCCGAGTACTGGGGCGTCAGCGACGACGGCAACTTCGAGGAGGGCCACTCGGTACTGCATCGACTCCACGCCATCGACGTCGACGCCGGAGTGTTTCCGGAGGCCGAACGCGACGAGGAGATGGAGGCGATGCGCCGGGAACTCTTCGATGCCCGACAACAGCGCGTCGAACCGGGGCGCGACGAAAAGATCATCGCCTCCTGGAATGGATTGATGATCGAGGCCCTCGCCAGGGCGGGGGCGATGCTGGGCAATGACGAATGGATCGACGTCGCCGAAGGGGCGGCGAATTTCGTCTTCGACGAGATGTGTCAGCAGGGTCGGGGGCGAGGACTGCGGAGGGTGTATAACGGCGGGCGCAGCCGCTTTGACGGCTGCCTCGACGACTACGCCAATATGGGGCTGGCGGCGATTGCCCTCTACGAGGTAACCGGCCGGCCCGCATGGCTTGCCGACGCCCGTGAGATCGCCGGCGAGATGAATCGGCGCTTCGGGCGCGACGCCGGCGGGTTTTACTACTCGGCGCCGGATCGCTCGGATCTGATTGTTCGCCAGAGCGAATTGCAGGATAGCGCCATGCCTTCGGCGACATCCCGGGCCTTCGAAGTCTTAGAGCGGCTCGCCACGTGGACCGGCGATTCGGACTACCGCGAGCAACTCGATGACGGCCTTTGCGCCCACTACTCGGAGATGAGCAAGCAGGCCGGGGCGATGACGAATATGATTCGCGTCCTCGACAGCCACCTTGCGGGCTCGGTGGAGATCGTCGTCGCCCGCGGTGAGGGCGGCGATGACGCCGATGGCGTCGAAGACGTCGTCCGCAGCAGTTATCTGCGCCATGCGGTGTCGACGGTGTACTGCGGCGACGGCGAGCAGCCGCCGGTCGTCGAGGGCAAGTCGGCCGTCGACGGCAACGCCGCTGTCTACATCTGTGAGCGCGGCCGCTGTCAGCGACCGGAGACCTCCAGCGATGCGCTTCGGGCATCGATCCGAGAAATGATCGGCGGAATCGACGACCTCGGTTAGGCTCTGCGGGCTCGTTGTGCTTGCGTTCGATGCGATCCGGTGATACCCGCACGTCTGCGCTTTTCTGCGCTGTACCGCGTCTTTTGAACCCCCGGAACAGTATGAATACGAAATTCAGGCTCGCGACGGTGGCCGTCGTGCTGGTGTCCATGGGACTCGCCGGTTGTCAAAACTACGAAGACCCACTTCCGCCGCGCGACGGGTTGTATTTCCCAATCGGGGTGGAGGCTCATCCCGACGGTCGCTACGTCTATGTCGTCAACAGCAATTTTGATCTGTTGTATCGCGGTGACCAGGGCGGAACGGTCAGCGTCATCGACACCGAGGCCTTCGACAGCAATGAGACGCCGATCGCCAGCGAGGCGACGCCGTATATCCCCTCATTCGGCGCGCACATGGCGCTCAATGACGATGCCACAAAGGCCTACGTGACGAGTCGGCACAACAACGAGTTGACGTCGCTGACGGTGGCCGATGACGGTCAGGGGCTGTACTGCGAGACCGACGGCGAGATGTCGTCCGACAGTCGAGCCTGTTCGACGCGCCGCATCCCCGATTCTCGCGACGGCAGCCGGATTCCGACCGATCCCTTCGGCGTTGCCGTCGGTACCACCTCGCGGTCTGATGGCGACGATTTGCAGAGCTTTGACACTGTTCATCTGTCCCACCTGGCCGGCTCGGAGGTCACGGGCATCAGTTTCCCGGAGGGCTCGATCGCCGGGGCGACCATGCAGAGTGCGCGACTCGTCGAACAGGGAGGCAGTCAAATCGAGATTCGACCCGGCACCGAAGAAGTCTATGTCGCCGGCCGAAGCACACGACGGGTCGACAGCTTCAGTCCCTTTATCAACGAGTCCGGACAGGTGGAGGCCATTGTTCGCGGCAATACGGTCCGTCTGACCGAGCGCGACCGCAATATCGACGCCCGGGGACTGGCCTTCGACGACGAAGGCGACTGGATGTACGTCGCCACCCGAAGACCCAGCGCCCTTCACGTCATCGGAATGGGCGATGGAGCAGCGTCACCGGAAGTGGTGACGTCGATTCCGCTCGAGCAGCGTCCCTCGGAGCTTCAATTTCACCGCGGCGCCGACGATGTCCGCCGCGTCTACGTGCCGTCGTACCGCCACGGTGTCGTGGAAGTCGTCGAGCCCCATCGAGAGGCCGTCGTCGACAGTATCGACGTCGGTCGCAGTCCCTACTCGATGGCCGTCGACAGCCCGCAGGCCCACTGTCAGGAGCCCGGCGAGCGCTGCCTGGGATATGTGACGCTATTTAATGCCGGGCCCGATGGCCAACAGCGCTGCGATGATGGTGCCCGCTATTGCGGCCAACTCGCCGTTCTCGATCTCGATCCCGATAGCGAGACCTTTCATACCGTGATCGACACCGTCGAATGAGTCCGCCCGTCCAACGCGCCGAATCGCCTCGCCGAAAACCGGCGGGCGGCCCCGAAGTATCCAACGAGGTCAGAGTCATGAAGCGACCGACGACACATCAGATCATCGCCGGAATAATGGCCGCCGGAATCGCGGCGATGGTGACCGGCTGTGAAGACGACCAACCACCGGCCCAGCCCGATTCGCTGGAGGCGCCCGTCGAGATGGCCGTCGCCGACGGCGAGGTCTGTCTGCCGGATATTGTCCGCGATGACGGCACCATCGGTGTCGATGCCCTTCCGAGTTGCGACGACGGCGGCAACGGCTTTGGGCTCGTCGCCAATCAGCGAAGTGGACGCGTGGCCGTGATCGCACTGGGCCAGACCAATCATCGCCTGGCCAATCTCGATAGCCGCCGGCCGGGGGTAACCCATATTCCGGTTGGACAGCGCCCGAGCGATCTGGCGACATCCGGTGGGGCGACGGCGGCGATGGTCGCCAATCAGTCCGACGAGACACTGACCGGCATCGATCTGTGGACGCTGCGCCCTCTGGCGGAGACCGTCGATATCGAGGGAACGCCGCAGGCGATCGAGGCCTACGATGATGACGACGATCAGCCGGTGCGCGCGCTGTTGACCACCGGCCCCGACCGACTGGAACTGGGCCCCGGCCTTCGATGCGAACGCCCGGAGACTACGGATCGCCGCGATCACAACCCGAGTCAAAATTGCGAATGGAGTGGTGTGGAGACCGACGGCGTCGACCTCGATGGTCGGCCCGTCGATATGGCGATCGACGAAAATCAGCGCCGGGCCTGGGTGGTCTACCGCGATCTCAACGAGGTCTCCTGGATTGCCCTCGACGACGAGGGGCTCGACGGCGATGAATGCCAGGTTGCCGGTCAGACACCGCCCTGTGAGATCGACCGCGTCCAGTGGGAGCAACCGGACGCCGGGGCACCGGAGCACCGCTGGGGCGCGACGGCCGTCGACATCGATCCCCTGGGTCAATTCGTCTATGCACTGGATCGACCGAATAACCGGCTATTCGTCTTCGATCGACAGCGCCGCAGCCTCATCGATGCCTCGCAGGCCATCGAGCCGCCGGCGGACGCCGACGAAGGCGCGGGCATCTCGCTGGTGCGCTCGCCGATGGCCTTCGGCGCCGAGTCCCAGCGTGAGATCATCGATGACGGCCATGTCCTGTATCGCCAGGGGGTTCGCGTCGCCGCCAATAACGGGCAGCTGTATCGAGTGGGCACGGCCGACGTGGAGTGCGTCTTCGACGGCGACGCCTCACTGGACGACAACACCTTTTTGTTCGACGCCGAAGCGCGAGACGGTAGCGATGAGGCGGCGTGCCTCGAACTTGCCGAATATCCGCTGGGTGGAGATCCCGATTTCGACAGCGACGACGAGTTGCTGGAGCGGCGGGTTGTGGAATCCGACGACGGCGATACGACGCTGGCGGTCACGCCCTTCTTCGGACTCCGCGATAGCAGCGACCAGCAGGGACAGATCGTGGGGCGAACGCAGTGTGAACAGCCACAGGCGTTTCGCGACGCCCTGCGCGATGTGGAAGACGGCGAGGGCCTGGATTGTGATTCGACGCTGTCGCCACAGCCGCTGGCGGCTGGAGTCAGCGACGATGCCGACGACTTTCTGGATGCGCCGCCGGCGAATTTGATGGAGTTTGCATTTACTCTCTTTAGCGACGACCGAGAGCCTCTAATCGAGCGTGTGACCTTTGACCGACGGCTGACCAGCGAGCGCTGGTTCGTCAGTTATGAGGGGGCATTGCCCGGCGGCAGAGACGCCGGACTGGTCTCCGACGACGGCGACGGCACCTTTTCGGCGGGAGGCAGCGAATTTTGTTCGGCCGGTGTCGAAGCCGGCGACCGGCTGACGATTACCAGCAGTCCCACCGGCGCCGACTGCGGAGCCTTCGAGTCCGAAGCCCCCGAATTTCGGACCTGGGAGATCGCCGATGTCAGCCCCCGCGAACTTCGGCTCGAGGTTATCGATGGCGACGACCACGCCGCGCAGTTGCCGACACGAGACTGTTTTGGCGAGGGCGTAAGTTTTGAGATTCGACCCGACGACCAGTGGGTGGTCGTCGGCACTCAGACCGGCGTCGTATCGCCTTACGAGGCCGACGGCGGCGAATGCGTGCTGCGCGACGGAGCCGACGACGAGCGTAGCCGCCTTCAGAGCCGCGTCGACACCGGTGGTCAATTCGTCGGGCCCTACCTGCGATTTGAGCTCTACGAAGGAGAGGTACAGCCCATCCGCGGGCTGGAGTATCACTTTCAGGTCGAGCGCAATTTCGCTCTCGACGCCAGGCGACACGTCGCCGAGGGCGGCGGACCGACGCTTCCGGCTCAGGTGTTGATGACCCCCGATCTGGGAAGTGGCCGATTGGTCACGGTCGTCGACAGTGGCGGAAATCGGATATTTGTCGCCAATCTCACCGACCCGAATATCAGCGCCCAGCGCGTGCGGTGAACCTCGGTGGTCCGCCGCAATGACGGCTGCTGATTACCGGTCGTCGAATTGTTCTTCGAAATCCCGGAGGGTATCCAGCGCCCGGCGGGCAGCCCGGCGGACGGCTTCTGAGGAGTCTTCGGTGGCCGCATCCCGGAGCGTCTCCCGGGCATCGAAGGCGACACCTTCGCCCAGGGCAATTGCGGCCTGGACGCGGACCCGTTCGGAGGGATCGGCGTCGAGCGACTCCTCCAGTGCCTGGTGGGCTCGCTCGTCACTGACCAGCGCGAAGATGTCGGCGATATAGACCCGCTCGTCTTCGGTCGTGGCGTCGATGTCGTGTAGATGGCCGACCAATTCCTCGACGTATTGCTCGTAGCGCCAGTATAATTCACCGGCCTCCTCCCGGCGGTCTTGTTCGACCAGTAAGTTCGCCATTTCCGGGAGGATAAAGATGTAGTCGCGCTTTTGTTCGTAGGCCCGATCGTAGGCGTGAATCGCGCGATCGGTCTCGCCGAGTGATTCGTAGGTGCGAGCCAAAATAAGCAGGACCTCCGGGATGTCGCGAACATGGTCCTGGAGTTCATCGAATAATTCGAGTGCGGCCTCCGGTCGGCCGGTTTCGATGTAGATCTGGCCCAGGGCGACGGCGGCGGAGACGGTGTCCGATGTAATGGGCTCATCGAAGGCCAACTCTTCGAAAACCTCCTCGGCCTCGGTGTACTCGTCGTTGAGAAAGGCGGTGCGGCCCCGGTTGAGGTTCGATTGCTGGGAGTCGGTGCCCGGCGGTAATTCCGCCATGTGGCGTTCTTCGAGGTGTTCGTCCGGTGCCGCGCTCGGGCGATTCTGAGGGTCGTCCGGAAGCCGATGAGCGCCACCTCGGTCGTCCTGTTCGACGGTATCGGCTTGAGGGGGCGGCTCCTCCGGGCTGTCGCCGGCGGGGGCGGCGGGGCTTCCGAAGGTCACCGATGGCGAATCATCGTCGCTGTCACAGCCCACGGAAGCAACAGCCAGAAGACCGGCGACAAAAGCGATCGGCAACGCGGTGCGCATCAGAGCCTCCCGGCCATACGTGGGGGAACCAGGACCATCAGTCGGTGTCGGCGGCGTCATCGTCTTCGGGCGGCGATAGCGGCAGGTCGATATAGAAGGTCGTTCCCTCGCCGACGGCGGAATCGAAGGTGATGGTGCCGCCGTGTTCGTCGACGATCTTTTTGACGACCGCCAGGCCGAGGCCCGTGCCCTCCTGTTTGCCACGGGTGACAAAGGAGTCAAAGAGGCGGCCGCGGATTTCCGGCGGAATTCCCTGGCCGGTATCGGAAAATACGATGCGCAGGTCGTCGCCGTGTTGTTCGACGCGAAGGGTGACGCGGCCGCCGTCGGGCATCGCCTCGATGGAGTTGCGGGCCAGGTTGAGAATGGAGCGCTTGATTTTGACCGGATCGAAGAGTGCTTCTCCGCGGTATTCGACGTCGACTTCAAAGTCGATGTCGTGGTTTTGAAACTCCGTGGCCAACAGCTCGCGCAGCTCTTCGACGAATTTGTGGACCAGTGTCTTGCGCAACAGAATCTTGGAGTCGCCGCGGGCAAATTTGAGCAGTTCGCGGGTCATCTGATTGAGTTCGCGAAATTGCTGGAGAACCCGGTCGGCGTATTCTTTGCGTTGATCGCGATCGTCGGCGTCGGCCATCAACTGGACGTAGCCGCTGATGACGGAAAACGGGGTCTTAAAGTCGTGGAGAATGCCGGCGATCATCTGTCCGATCGTCGACAGACGGTCCTGTTTTTCGCGCCGTTCTCTGCGGCGTCGGGAGGCGACGGTCCCGGCGATCTGAGAGGCGATCAGCGTCAGCAATTTGACGTCGTCTTCTGTAAAGCCGAGTTGCGTCGGGTCCTGAGGAAGCGCCAGATCGTAGACTTGGAGGGCGCCGATACAGACGTCGTCATCATACAGGGGAATGGCGACGACGTTATCCGGATCCAGGCCCGCCTCTCGAGGCGTGGGCCCGGGGACGCATCGGCAACCTCCGTCGTGACACACAAAGGACTCGCCGCGGTCGATGACGCGACGAGCCACCGTCGAGTCCGGATCGACGACCCGTGAGTAGTAATCCCAGGTTCGCGTATAATCGGTGGAGCGATCGATCATGACGTAGACGTGATGCTCCCCATCTTCGTCCAGCGTCAGTGCGCAGGCCTTGCCGTTGACCAATTCCAGCGTTTTGCGCGTGATGGTCTCGATCAGGCTATCCAGATCGGAGGGCTGACTCAGATCGCGCTGGATGTCGTACAATAGATCCAGTTCCGCGATTTTCTGTTCGAGTTTTTCGGTGGTCTCGACCAGTTGCTGATTTTTCTCGACGATCGAGTGGTATAATTTGCTATTTTCCAGGGCGATCGAGATCTGACCGCCGATGGCGCTGAGCAGATGTTCGTCGTCGGCCGAAAAGCTGCCGTGGTGACTGTTGAGGGCCTGGAGGACGGCGATAATATCGTCATCGGCATTGCGCAGTGGCTGGCAGAGCACGGAGCCGGTTCGGAAGTCGTTTTGGTCGTCGAAGTCGCTGAAAAAGCGCGGATCTTGCTGGGCGTCGGCGATATTGAGCGTCTCGCCGTGTTCGGCGACCCATCCGGCAATGCCCTGGCCGGGAGCCAATTCGATCGTTGTCTCTGCCCCCTGGGCGATGGTGCCGCGCAGAACGCCGGTCTCGGGATCGATGAGATACAGCGTGGACCGTTCAGCGTCGACGACGTCAGTGACGTGGTCCATCGTCATCTCGAGAAATTCATGGCGGTCGAAGGTCGCTCCCAGGGCACTGCTGATTTTGAGCAGCGATAGATAGCGCTCCTGTTGCTCGACCAACTGCTCGCGAAGCGAGCGCATCAATTCGAGCTTCTCGCTCTCCGGCAGAGCCCGAAAGGAGCGCTCGGTCAGCCGTCGGACTTCACCGGCAATATCGCGCCGGTCGTCGTCGGCGACAGGGATCGACGATAGAGCACCGGTGATCTTTTTGAGTCGGCCGGAACGCCCGGGAATTTTGACGGTGTCTTCACTCATGGCTTGATCGCGACACGGCACAGACAGACTTAGGATACGGCGAAGTTGCGTCGGTGATGCGATTCACCGAAGACCCGATAGCCCGTCGCAAAGGCGATTGACGAACCACTCCGGGCTACAGTCGGGAGGCTAACACACAACCCGATGATGCGGGAAGCCCGCACCGGCCGCCGGGGACCGTCAACAGCAAATAAAAAAGCCGCGCTCCCCAATGTAGAGAGCGCGGCTTCCGCCTGTCGGCGAACTAGACATGACGGTTCACACCGTGACGTCCTTGAGGCGGAGTCCCTCGTCTTTGAGGTAGTTCAGAAGGCCTTTCTTCGAGACCGTGCGCAGCGCGCGGTTCGACAGCTTGACCTTGACCCACCGATCTTCTTCGGGGACGTAGATCTTCTTTTTTTGAAGATTCGGCTTTTGCCGGGTCTTGTTGCGGTTGTTGGAGTGCGAGACGTTGTTGGCGGAGTTGGGCTTCTTGCCGGTGATACTGCATTTGCGAGACATAAACGCCGCTCCTGAGTATGAAAAACGGTTGATGATCGGATGACGCAAAAATCGAGGGCCGCGCGCCGCGATCGGGGTCGTGACGACCGCTCCGAGGCGTCCGGACGACGGCGAAGATTGACAGCGAGACCGCTGGAAGTCAAGGGCGTGGCCAGCGATCTTATCTCGACATTGGGGAGCAACACTGTTTCGGAACATCACAACGCTCCTCCCCAGAGCATGACTCGCTTCTGCGAGTCTGCGGCTCGACTGGGGAGGTGGGCGTCGGCGCTTTCCAGCCGACGCTCGGAGGGGCGTCTCCAGCAACCTCACGACAGGTCGGGCCGGAGGGGCCGAAAAGAGCCGATTCGCCGATATCGTCACCCGATTTTGATGTCGTCGAGTTCGGGGGCGCAGGACTGTGTTCGAGCGAACGCCTGTCCGGACGAATCGAGGCGAAGACTCAGCCAAAGGGGACGGGAAGCCCGGAAAAAGCCCGCGCCGATTGAACGGTCGAATCGACGGCGGTCTTCGTTTGGAACGGCTCGCAACGGCCGGTGAAACTTGCAAGTTCACCGGGCCTTTTGTAGCCTCGCTTCGCCCCTTCGTGGCGCAGCACCGATCGGGTACACGCTCTTTTTTACGAACAGCCGGAGGCTCTGGTGAGCGACGAAGATCTGTCGTCGAATACGACTGAACACGACGACTCAAGCAACCGGGACGGCGATGGTGGCGACGGCCATACACCGAGGCTCGGCGATCGATTTCGGGCGCCGTCGTCATCGGATCTCGATATCCCGCAGTACGCGCCGGAAGACGGAGATGAAGCCGTCGACAAGGTGGCCAAGCGATTCCGGTCCACGCCTCGCCTCGGCAGCGCTGAGTCGGCTCCGGCCAGTCTAGACGAGCAGGGTGGTGGAGATGAAGATGTCGACGAGGGCTCGGTGCTCGAAGCCCTTGATGGTCCATCGGAGCCCGATAATTCCGGTGCCAGTCCCGGTGTCGGCGGACCGCCACTGGGCGGGACGACCGAGGCCGGCGTCGATGAGGCCGTCGATGCCGACGCTTCCGACCCTGTCGGCCCCGATTCTTCCGCCGCCGACGATGCATTGCCGATGGTCGATATCGAACCGATCGCCGACGACAACGACGGCGATTCCGATGGTGGGGATGGGCCTGACGGAGGCGATGAAGGCCGTCCGGTCGTCTGTCCGTCGTGTCATGCCGAAAATCCGGAGGGAATGCGATTTTGCGTCGAGTGTGGCGGGTCGCTCGAAGGCGGCCAGGCCTCGAAGGGCGCCTCGCAACTCCAGGGCGAGGCGGCGTCGGGACGCGTCGAACCCGTCGATGTCGATCGCGAACCACCGCCGCCCAGTGACGCTGCCCAAAAGCAGAGTCCCTGGGATATCCAGATGGTCTCCATCAATGAAGATGGCACCGACGGCAAATCGATTCCGCTGAATTTTCTGGAGACGACCGTCGGCCGCGACGGCGACGATCGATTTCCCACCGATGCCTTTTTGAGTCCCCGCCACGCCCGGTTTCACATCGACGACGGTCAGTTGTTTATCGAGGACCTCTATAGCCTCAATGGAACCTTCATCAAATTGCGCGATGAGACCCGTTTGACGCCGGGCGACACCATTTTGATGGGGCGCCAGGTGCTTCGCTTCGAGCGCTTCGATCAGTCGATTACGCCCAAGACCAAAAGCTCCGATGGCACCCGGTATATGGGCAGTCCGGCGCCGGGTGGCAATTTTAAGGTGTTACAGGTCGGCATCGGTGGCGTCGTCCAAAACGTCTACTGCCTTCCGGAAGCCGGCGCCGTACTGGGCCGCGAAAAGGGCGATATCGTCTTTCCCCACGACAAATTCATGTCCGGGCGTCACGCTCAGATCTATCCCGGAGACGACGGTCACTCCTATCTCGTCGATCTGAACTCGTCGAATGGAACCTGGACCAAGATCTGGGAGAAGACGGCCCTCGATGACGGCGATTACATCTTTATGGGCCAGCAGTTATTTCGCGTGCAGTACGACTGATTACACGGCCCGCCATCATCTCGTCGGTGCCGCGTTTCAGTTCATTGTCGTCCCGTTTAAGGTGCCGGTCCCGGCGTCTTGAGGAGGCCCTCAATAACTGCGGTGGTTGACAACCGGGCGCTCTTCGTGGCACCCCATAGTCGGTGGCTCTAAGGCCATGTCTCACAAGGGGAAATGGATACTTGTCGACGGGCCCGGAAGGGTCGATTGGATGACGATATTACTGCTTGCCAGCGAGTATTTGTATGACGAAATCGGAGCTGATCGAAGAAGTAGCAGACCGAATCGACGTGCCGAAGAGCAGAGCTTCGGCCATTGTCAACGCCATCTTTGAATCGATGAAGGGTGCACTGCTCGAGGACGATCGCATCGAGCTTCGCGGTTTTGGGAGTTTTTCGATCCGGAACTACGACGCTCGTATCGGACGCAACCCGAGGACCGGCGAAGAAGTGGAAGTACCGCCGAAGAAATCGGTGCATTTTAAGGTCGGCAAAGAACTCAAACACCGCGTCGACACACTCAACGAGTACAACTGAAGAGTTGGGTGTCAACACACGGCCGCCGGCCCTTTAGACCGCATTATTCATGAGACATCGTGACGCGCCCCGAGTGAAACGAGGAAGTGCCCTTGGGGTGAGGCAAAATCAGCGACGAGAGGCCGAAATCGAGCCCCACAGGCGATGCAGCGCATCGTCGAGGAGTAAGATGAAGGGATCTCGGTGCTGATGAGCCGCAGTAGATGGATCATGAATAATCGGGGTTAGACGGTCGGCGGTGAGCATCAGCGCCTGCAGCGGTCTGTATCGCTGCAGGCGCTGTTGTGTTTGGGGTCCGTCAGTGATCGGAGTGGGGCCGTGTCACCACGACAGTTATGGGGCGTCGATGCACTGGTTGTCCTGACAAATCTGATCGTCGGGGCAGTCGCCGTCGGCGAGACACTGGATGCCGCCGATACACGTGCCGTCAAAACAGACGTAGCCGCCGGGGCAGTCGGCGTTGATCGTGCAATCCGGAGCGGCGCAACTACCGCCGTCGCAGACGTCGTCGCCGGGACAGTCGGAGTCGGTGACGCATCCCGGGTCGGTGGTGGCGACGCAGAGTCCATCGTCGCAGATTTCATCGTCGTCGCAGTCGGCGTCGGTAGTACAACCGGGAGAAAATCCGGGGACACAGTTGCCGTCGTCGCAGACTTCGTCGTCGTCGCAATCGGCGTCGACATTGCATTCGAGGACCGGGGTGCAGACGCCGTCGTCGCAGATCTCATCGGGCGGGCATTCGGCGTCGGAGACGCATCCCTGGGTGGCGATGCATTGGTTGTCGCTGCAGACCTGGTCGCCATCGCAGTCGTCGTCGACGCTGCACTCGAGACTGGGCTGACAGAAGCCGTTGAGACATTGCTCGCCGGGGGCGCAGTCGCTATCGAAGGTGCATTGCGGGGGCGGCACGCACTGGCCGAATTGACAGACGTTGTCGTCGCTGCAGTCGTCATCGTTGTCGCAATTCGATGGGGGCAGCGGCAGACAGCTCCCGGAGACGCAGGTCTCGAAAAACGAGCAGTCGTTGTCGGAGACACAGCCATCGGGCTCTTCACAGACGTTGTTGATGCATTCCATATCGGGCAGTGGACACTCGCTGTCATCGCTGCAGACCAGCGGCGGGATGCAGGTGTCGCCGGCGCATTGCCAGCCCGACGGGCAGTCGGTGTCGTCGAGGCATTCCACGGGGACACAGCTTCCCAGATCGCAGCGAAAGCCGTCGTCGCAGTCGGCGTCGACATTGCACTGGGGTTCGGGCTGGCAAAATGAGCCGTTGCACACCGAACCCGGTGCGCAGTCGGCATCGGAAGAGCATTCACCGGCGTCGACGCAGACATCGTCAAGACAGATCTCGTCGCCGCTGCAGTCGGCGTCGTCGTCGCAGCCGATATCGGCCTGGCACTGGAAGGTCTGGGGGTTGCACTGCTGGTCGCCGGGGCAATCGTCGTCGTTGTAGCACTGACCGGTAAATGTGCAGGTGCCGTTGTCGCAGACTTCGCCATCGCCGCAGTCGTCATCGGTGTTGCAATCGTCGTCGGGGATGCAGACGCCGTTGTCACAGATTTCGCCGGCTGCACAATCGGCATCGGCGCTGCAATCGTCGTCGGGGATGCAGACACCGTCGTCGCAGATTTGGCCGATCGGGCAGTCGTTATTCGACAGGCAGTCGGGGCCGGGCGTACAGACGCCGCCGTCGCAGACTTCACCGACGCCGCAGTCGTCATCGGAGCTACATCCGTCGGGGATGCAGGTGCCATTGTCACAGACTTCACCGGCCGGACAGTCGACATCCTCACAGGGATCGCCGGGGA
>CAYUPT010000009.1:0-3306 GCA_964446725.1 uncultured Bradymonadales bacterium
AGCGGCTGGAACCGTTTTTATTTCGCCGCCACCTCGACTTTGATGCCCTCGATGAGCTTCGGCGCATGAAGGAGATGATCGACGAGGAGTCCCGGGCCGATGACTTTGTTCACACCCCGAAGCAGCGCGCGACAGGGGGCGACGGCGAACAGAGCGGGCGCTCGACGAGTCCCTTTAAATCGCGATTGCTCAGCAAATTTGGCAGTTCTACGGGGGCGCCGTCGTCGCCGGGCGACCGGCGCAGCGGACGTTCCAGGGCGTCCAACGGCGGCGACGGAGAGACCAGAACACCCGGGTGGGATGTCAAAATTGGCCGCGGTGGAATCCGGGAGATCGAGTTTTTTGTTCAGGCGCTTCAACTTGTGCACTGCGGAACACGGGCCAATTTGCGGGTGCGCACCACACTCAGCGCCATCGACCGGTTGCTCTACGCCGGATTGTTGTCGGCCGCCGAACACCAGCAGTTGACCGACGCCTACGACCTGTTTCGGCGGATCGAGCACCGCATACAGATGGAATCGGACCGTCAGACCCATCGGATCCCCCAGGACAACACCAATTTTGCCGATCTGGCAGGTCGAATGGCGATGGCGCCCTGTCAGCTGCGCGAGGCCGTCGAGCGGGGGCGCGAGGATGTGCGCTCGATGTTTGAGCGGCTCTTCGAGGAGTCTCCCAAACACTCCACTCGAGCTACCGTCGGCGAGCGCCGGGAGGGTGCCCTGGAGCGGGTGGTTGGATTGGCGGCTCATCGAATGCTCGACGATACGGTGGTGCAACGGCTGCGGGAGGCCGGGTTTAGCAGACCCCGCCAGGTCGCCGGTCAGCTTCAGGTGCTTCGCCAAAAAGAACACGGCCCTTTTTCGGAGTCGCCGACCAGCGCCGATCCCCAGCTGGCGCGCTATCTATTGAGTGCCGTTCGCGATGCGCCGAATCCGGAAGACGCGCTGGGACAACTGGTCCGATTTGCCACCTCCGTCGGTGATACACCCTCGATGTGGTCGATGCTCGCCGAAAACCCCCACGCCGCCCGTCTATTGATTCATCTCTTCGGCTCCAGCCCGCCCATCGGAGGCCTGCTGGCCGAAGAGCCGGATCTATTCGAGCGGCTCATCTACGGCGGATCGGCCCAGGTGATACGCCACGGCGATGAACTGGAGGCCGACCTCCAGCGCCGGCTGTCGGCGGTCAGCGACCGATCGCGAAGGCTGGGGCGGATCCGACGGTTTCACCGCGAGGAGATCGTCCGGATCGCCCTCCACGAGGTCGCCGGGTCCGTGGGCATCGAGACGACCTGTCGGCAGTTGACGGAGTTGGCGCAACTGGTCATCAGTGCCTTGTTTCGGGAGGTCGTCGGGGAGTACGCGGCGGCTCATGATGATTTTGACCTTCATGGAGATCCGGTGACGTCGCTGGGGCTTAGCGTGGTGGCGCTGGGCAAACTCGGTGGAGGCGAAATGGGCTTTGGCAGCGACCTGGACGTCATGTTCATCTACGACTCCAGTGCGGATTCGATGCTCGACCACCAGTCGGCGACCCGGATTGCGCGGCGTCTGGTTCGGGCCATGTCGACAACTCGGGCGCTCGGCGACCTCTACGAGGTGGACCTTCGGCTCCGGCCATCGGGCTCTCAGGGAACCCTGGTGGTCGGCTACGATGCCTGGCTCGATTATCATCGACAACGCGCCGAGTTGTGGGAGCGGTTGGCACTGGTTCGAGCCCGGCCGCTTACCGGATCGAAAACGCTGCGAGAGCTGATCGAAGCGGGGCGACGCCGGCTTGCCTTTGAGCGGGATATGCCCGGCGAGGGACGTCGTAAGGTGTTGGAGATGCGAAGGAAGCTGTCGGAGCGATCCAGTGGTGGGGCGGAGCGATTCGACGTCAAATTCGACAGCGGAGGACTGCTGGATGTTGAATTTCTGACTCAGTGGCTACAGTTGTGCCACGGTGTTGAGGCCTCGACCGTCGATCTGCGCTCGACCTTTGCAGTCCTGGAGGCCTGGAGTGAGACCAGTGCCAATGTGGAAGCCGTCGAATTCGGTGGGTTGCGCCGCGACTATCAATATCTGCGGCGCCTCGAATGTCGGCTCGATATCAGCGGTGCACAGCGAGTGGTTCCCGACGACGGGCCGGCGCGGTGGTCTCTGGTCCGCCAGATGGGTCATCAGGGGCGCGACGAGGACGAACATTTTGCCGCGGAGTTATCGGCGTTGAGGTCGCGGGTCCACCGCGCCTGGTGCCAGGTCTTCGAGGTCAGCGACAGCGAGCTGTGATCGGCCGGTTTTCGGGGCCGTAGTCTGGAACGGAGGCGCTGTAGTGCTGACTTGTTGCGGTGGTCGAGACTGTGGTAGCCCTCATCTAGACGACTAGTTGAACGATGCCGTGGCCTCAGTGACGCTACCGTCCGGGCTCTATCGGCCTATCCTGCTTCGGAGGACTCGTGGATATCGAAACCGACAAAATCTGGTTGGATGGCGAACTCGTCGATTACGACGAGGCGAAAGTCCACGTGTTGACCCATACTCTGCATTACGGCCTCGGCGCCTTCGAGGGAATTCGCTGTTATCTGCAACCCGATGGCCAGCCGGCGGTATTTCGCCTCGACGCCCATATCCGGCGGCTGCTCGAGACCTGCCAGATCACGACCATCGATCCCCCCTTCGAGCAGGACCGGCTCGAAAAGGCCTGTCTGGAGACGATTCGCGCCAACGAGCTGGAGGATTGCTACATCCGGCCCGTCGTCTTTCTGGGCCACGGCGAAATGGGACTGGGCGCCACGTCCAACGACGTGCGCGTCGCCATTATGACCTGGCCCTGGGGCGCCTATCTGGGAGACGAAGGACTGGAGCACGGCATCCGCGCCAAGGTCGCGAGTTTCAACCGCCACCACGTCAATTCGTCGATGGTCAAAGGCAAGATCAACGGCCAGTACGTCAACAGCATCCTCGCCAAGCGCGAGGTCATGAAGTCGGGCTACGACGAGGCGATTATGGTTGATACCGAGGGCTATATCTCGGAGGCCTCCGGCGAAAATATCTTTGTCGTCCGAGACGGAGAGATTTTTACGACTCCCATGGGAAGCTCCATTCTCAGTGGGATTACCCGCGATACGGTGGTGACACTGGCCGAAGAGCGGGGCCACGAGATCATCGAACAGCGCTTTACGCGCGACTTTCTGTATGTCGCCGATGAGATTTTTATGACCGGCACCGCCGCCGAAGTCACGCCGGTGCGTGAAGTCGATGATCGCACCATTGGCGACGGTCAACCGGGAGCGATCACCGAGAGTCTTCAGGATGCCTATTTCGA
>CAYUPT010000009.1:3316-19875 GCA_964446725.1 uncultured Bradymonadales bacterium
CGGGAGACCATCCGGAGTGGCGTACGGTTGTGGAGTAGTCGAGATCACCCGTTTCGGGCCTTGTTCGAATCGAAGTGACGCCACCGATGGACGGAGTCCCGATGATGGTCGGACTGCGCCACCCGGTGTGCTGACGCGCAGTCGGTGTCAAACGACGAGTCGAATGCTGTACACGCAAATTTGCCCCGGCGGCCGACAATCCGTGTAGATGCCGCCCTTTTTCTAAGTGTTTACGTGATTTCGGGAGGATGTGATGGGACGATCAATTGATGAACTCGCAGAAATTTTGGGCGATGATGCCGAGTCGCTGCTCAGCTACGAGGCGCAGGGAATTTCGAAGGACCGGTTGTATCTACCGGGTCCCGACTTCGTGGACCGCGTCGTCTCGGAGTCCGACCGCTCGCCGCGGGTGATGCGGAATCTACAGGCGATTCTAAACCACGGTCGGCTCGGCGGGACGGGCTATCTTTCGATTCTGCCCGTCGATCAGGGCATCGAGCACTCGGCGGGAGCATCATTTGCGCCGAATCCGGATTACTTCGACCCCCAGGAGATCCTGGAGCTGGCTATCGAAGGTGGCTGTAACGCCGTGGCCTCCACGTTTGGCGTCCTCGGTTCGGTGGCCCGCAAATACGCCCACAAGATCCCCTTTGTGGTCAAGGTCAACCACAACGAGATGCTGTCGTATCCCAACGACTACGACCAGATTCTCTTCGGACGCCTCGAGCAGGCCCACGATATGGGAGCGGCGGCAGTGGGAGCGACGGTCTATTTCGGCTCCAAGGAGTCGAATCGACAGATCCAGGAGATCGCCAAGCTCTTTAGCCGGGCCCATGAGATGGGAATGGCCACGATCCTGTGGTGCTACACCCGTCACGAGGCCTTCCGGACCGACGACCAAGACTACCACAGTTCGGCGGATCTGACCGGTCAGGCCAACCATCTCGGTGTGACGATGCACGCCGATATCATCAAGCAGAAAATGGCCAAGTGCAACGGCGGATACCGGGCCGTCAAACACGAAGACGGAAGCTCCTTCGGGCGCACCGACGACAAAGTCTACGATGAATTGACCACCGACCATCCCATCGATCTGGTTCGCTACCAGGTCGCCAACTGCTATATGGGCCGCGCCGGGCTGATCAACAGCGGCGGTGCCAGCGGTAAAAATGACCGTCAGGCCGCCGTGCGCACGGCCGTGATCAACAAGCGCGCCGGGGGCATGGGCATGATCTCGGGGCGCAAGGCCTTTCAGAAATCCCGAAGCAAGGGCGTGGAAGTGCTTCACGCCATCCAGGACGTCTATCTGTGCGATGACATCGATATCGCCTGATGATACTGGGCTCGATGTGGATGGCCTGCCGCCATCGGTGGCGGCGGGCCTGAAATTTGACTGCAGTGCTCTCGGACAAGGAGCAACCCGATGACGAAGCGATCGATTGTGGCCCTGTGGATCGCCATTGCCGTGGCTCTGGGCTGTGGCCCGCAAAATATCTTTGGCGACGTCATCGACGATGCCACCGGTCAGATCGGCGACCGCATCGCCGAACGCGTCGTCAACGCCTATCTCGGCGATATCGGTCCCGCGATTATCGAGAATTACTCCATCGGGCTGATGCAGACGATGTTCTACCAAGCCGGCTATCACGGCGACCACCTGGAGTACGAGCCGGGCGAATACACCATCTGGGTCAGCGAGGATTCGCCCTATGGTGAGACGATGGAGCGCGCCTTTTTACGCCGTCGAGATGACGGTTGGGAGTGGTGGCGTCTGGAGGTATTTGGCGAAGATCCGGATACCGACGACGAGGTCCATCTGATCATGGAGGCACTCTTCGAACCGGCCGATGAGCGGCGCTATATCCGCGAGATGTATGTTCAGTATCCGGACGACGACGAGCCCACCGAACTCGACGTCAGCGAAGAGCAGCAGGAGCGGTGGGCGCTTCGCGCCGAAGAGTGGTCCGACGACGAGCGTCAACGAGCTTTTGTCGACACCACCGAGGTGGAAGTGCCGGCCGGTCGATTCGTCGCCGATCACTACGCCGCCGATGCGCCGGAAGAAGACGATGTTCGCACCGACTGGTGGGAGACCGATCGCGAGGTTCCGGGCAGTGTCATCAAGGTCCGTCAGGCCGAACAAGACGACGGCGAAGTCTTTCAGACCGTGGTGTTGGAATCCTACGGAACCGGCGCTGACGAGTCGGTTCTCGGTGCCTTCTAATTTAATGTGATTCGATGAGCGATGTTGTCATCATCCTGGTAAGTGGAGATTGCTGTGAATATTCTGGTTGCAACTGATTTTTCCGATTCTTCCCGCGCCGCTACCCGCTGGGGGGCGTTTTTGGCAAATCAACTGGGCTCTGACCTGACGATGTCTCACGTCGTCGATCTGGCGTCCGGCGACAATGCGTGGCGTGTATTGGTCGAGACGCCCGATGAAATCGAGCGATCGGCGCTGAAGGAAGCCAAACAATCACTTCGTGAGTTCCTCGAAGAGACCGTGGCCGACATCCCCGATGATGTCGATTACCGGGCGGTGCTGGGCAATCCCATCGACGAGTTGCTCACGGAGGCCAAAACCCTGGACGACCCGATTATCGTCGCCGGAACCCGCGGAAAGAGTCGTCTCCAGGAGATCTTTTTGGGCAGCACGGCCCGGCGCCTGGTCCGGCGCAGCGAGTATCCGATCGTTCTCGTTCCACCGGAGTCGGAGGTCAGCACGCCGGAGCGGCTCGTCGTCGGTGTCGATTTCTCGGAGCCCAGTCGAGAGGCGCTGAGGCGGGCGGCGATGATGGCGCGCACCTACGGCGCGACGCTGACTGTTGTCTACGGATATGTCCTGCCCGAGGTCGCGACCTTCGACGGCTCCATGACCAATGCGAGCGAGACCTATGAGGAACTCGTAGAGGACAAGCGTCGTTCCCTGGAGCGAATGGTCCGCGAGGAGGGCGTCGAGGATGTCGTCGATGAGGTTTCCGCGGTACAAAGCCCGCCGGCGCAGGCCTTGATTCAGACCGCCGACGAGCAAGACGCTCAGTTCATCTTTGTCGGAACCCATGGTCGCAAGGGCGTCAAGCGCTTCTTTCTGGGCAATACGGCAGAACGAGTCATGCGCAAGAGCTCGCGACCGGTCTTCGTCGTTCGTCCCGGTCAGACGAAACGCGCCGAAAGCGACGACAACTGAGTTATGACGGGGGAGCGTAAATTAGCGGCGCCGGGAGCTACAGGTCGCGGCGCCGCTTTTTCGTTTACCGCTTACCGCCCGAGCCACGACCACCACACCGGCTCGAGGCTTCGTCCAAACCAGAACAGACCGGAAAGCACCACCAGTACAATCGCCGATTGCAGCAACGCGCTGCGGTCGACTCTCTGCTTTCCGTTCATCCAGTAGGTGTACATCGCCCACAGCCCAATTCCGGCCGTCAGTAGCACGCCGAGTCGTATCGCCGACTCCACCACGGGGCTCAGCATCGGTGTATCGGCGGCGCCGAGCCCGATATTGACGACCCAGGCCGTCAGTCCCGTCGACAATACGGCAATAGCCTGACGGCCCGTTGGCGGGTCACCGTCGGCAAAGAGGGTGAGCAAGGTGGCTACCAGTGGCCCCGTCAATATCGCCGAAAACGGTATCAACCAGGGCGACAGCGCCGCCGATTGTTCGGGCCGGGAATCGGTCGACGGAGTCGGGGCATCGTCATCGAGGAGTTCGGGGCTGACGCCCTGAATCGACGTCGCTTCGCTCCACTCACGCTCGACGTCTTCTTGGTAGACGTCGTCACCGGTTTCGTTGGAGTCTGTCACAATATTGGTAGTTGAGGCTGGGGACGGGGAAGACGAGCGAATCGCATTTCGTGGAACCATAACATCGAGTTGCGTAGGCGCGAAGTGGGGCGTGTATGTTTTCAAACTTGGCTCCCCAGCGGCGTGAAACCGCCGTCGCGTAAGATTTTGGAGCGCGGAGAGCTTCTCCGCAGTCGACGACGAGCGGGCCCGAGTATGCGAGGGTCCAGAAGAGAGGAGTCGACAAAATTGACATGCCATGGTCCTCGCCGGAAGACACGCCGGTTGGCTTTGGCGGTATGAGGCTGCTGGAGCCGCCCCTCCGACCGTCGGCTGAACAGCGCCGACGCCCACCTCCCCAATCGAGACGCCAACTCGCCGATGGCGAGTCGGCTTTGGGGAGGAGCGTTGTGATGTTCCGAAACAGTGTTGCTCCCCAGTCGAGCCGCAGACTCGCAGAAGCGAGTCATGCTCTGGGGAGGAGCGTTGGACGTCAACAATACGCCTCTCCCCAACTCGATTGGGGAGATGTCTGAGCCGCAGGCGAAGACAGAGGGGCGATCTCGTGAGCCAAATCTCCGTCGAATCTCGGTATAGAGCAAGTATTCTAAACAGTGTTGCTCCCCAATCGAGCCGCCAACTCGCCAGTGGCGAGTCGGCTTTGGGGAGGAGCGTAGAGGTGTTCCGAAACAGTGTTGCTCCTTTATGCCCGTATGGGTGCCGGTCGAGCCGCTAACTCGCCGGTTGCGAGTCATGCTCCGGGAAGGGGCGCTCGGTTGCAGTGGGTCGGTTGCTGGTCGGGTATTGCGGAGCCTAAAATGGCGGCTGCGATTCGTCGAAACGGCAATCTATAACCTTCCATTCTTGACGTCGACGCCGCGGCGATTTATTCGTCTGCGGGAGTGTGAGTGCCCACCGGGCGTTGTCCCCGTAATATTGTCGACGACTTGGATGAGATATGGCTGAAGAAATAAATGAAGAGACTGCAGACCACGTCGAGCCCGAAGAGCTCGACGCCGAGCGGGCTGCGAAGGTGCGCGATGAAATCGGCGACGACGCAATCGCGGAGATGCTCCGCAAGATGGTGTTGATTCGGCGCTTCGAAGAACACGCGGGGCGGTCGTATCAGCGTCAGAAAGTCAAGGGGTTTTGTCACCTGTACTCCGGTCAGGAGGCGATTGCCGTGGGCGCCGTTGAGGCCCGCAGCGACGACGACCTCATCGTCGGACACTACCGCGACCACGGTCATGCGCTGGCGGTGGGGATGGAACCGAAGGTGGTGATGTCGGAGTTATTCGGCAAAGAGACCGGGTGCGCCGGAGGCAAAGGCGGCTCGATGCACCTGTACGACGTCGAAAAGAATTTTATGGGCGGCTGGGGCATCGTCGGCGGGCAGGTTCCGCTCGGCGGCGGCATGGCCTTTGCGCTGGACTACCGCGGAGACGAGGCGTGCTGCCTGGCGTTTCTGGGCGACGGCGCCATCCATCAGGGCGTGGTCCACGAGACGTTGAATATGGCGAAAGTCTGGGGCCTTCCGCTGGTGGTGATCGTCGAGAATAACCAGTACGGAATGGGCACGGCCGTCGAGCGCGTCAGCGCCACGCCGAATCTGGAGAAAAAAGCCGAGAGCCATCAGGTCTTTAATAAAACCGTCGACGGCCAGGATGTCTTCCAGGTCTACGATGCCATCAAAGAGGCCCGCCAGCGGGCGATTGACGACGGCGAGCCCAGCTGGCTTCATCTCAAGACCTACCGCTACTACGGCCACTCGATGACCGACCCGGCGACCTACCGGGGCAAAGACGAAGTCGAGGAAGAGCGCGATTTGCGCGACCCGATCGTGCGACTTCGCAACTGGGTGATCGAAGAGGAGATCGTCGACCAGGACGAGATCGATTCCGTCGACGACGAAATGGACGCGATCGTCAAAGAGGCGATTGATTTTGCCGATAATGCCGATTTCCCGGATGCGTCAGAGCTGACGACGAACGTCTACGCCGACTGGCCGGCCGAAATCGACTGATCGCCACGACGCGATGGCTACCGATTGACGACCCAGACTCAGGACCGAGACCAACATGCGAGAAATAGCTTTTCGAGAAGCCCTAAACGAAGCGCTGGCCGAGGAGATGCGCCAGGATGAAGATGTCTTTTTGATGGGCGAGGAAGTCGCCGAGTACAACGGAGCCTACAAGGTCAGCAAGGGCCTGCTCGACGAATTTGGACCGCGCCGCGTCGTCGACACCCCGATTACGGAGGCCGGGTTTGCCGGCTTTGGTGTCGGCGCCGCGCTGGCGGGGCTCAAGCCCGTCGTGGAGATGATGACCTTTAATTTCGCGATTTTGGCGCTCGACCAGATCGTCAATCACGCCGCCAAAGCGCGCTATATGTCGGACGGGCAGCTGGAATGCCCGCTGGTGGTTCGAGGCGCCGGCGGTGCCGGCGGCGCTCTGGCCGCACAACACTCCCAGGCGCTGGAGGCGCAGTACGCCCACGTACCGGGCCTGAAAGTGATGATGCCGGCGACGCCGCGCGACGCCAAAGGGATGCTCAAGACGGCGATTCGCGACCCGGACCCGGTGGTCTTTATTGAATCCGAGGTGCTGTACGGACTGGAGGGCGAAGTCCCCGAAGATGAGTACACCATCGACGTCGGCGACGCCGACAAAAAGCGAGAGGGCGCCGATTGCACGGTCATCTCCTGGAGTCGGGCTTTTCACTACGCCAGCCAGGCCGCGGAGACCATCAAAGAGCAAGAGGATATCGACGTCGACCTCATCGACCTGCGCACCGTCCGGCCCTTCGATCGCGACATGGTTCGAGAATCGGTCAAAAAGACCAATCGCGTCGTCGTCGTCGAAGAGGGCTGGCCGTTTGCATCGGTGGGCGCAAGCATCTCGGAGTGGATCTCCAGAGAGCTCTTTGACTGGCTCGATGCACCGGTCGGCCGGGTCCACCAGCGCGACGTTCCGATGCCCTACGCCTTTAATCTCGAGGAGCAGTCGCTTCCGACAGCCGACAAGATCACGGAAGCGATTCGCAAGGCCTGCTACGTCGACGTCTGATTATTGAGGTCCAGGGCGATACCCGGCGTCGATATTCGCCGCAGCCGGCGCGGGTACGGCAGCACTTTGTGTGAATTTGAATTTTTGAAATGTCGAGGCAGTGATGGCAGATGTGATGGAGATGTTGGCGCTCAGTCCCACCATGGACGAGGGCGTGCTCGCCGAATGGAAGGTAGAAGAAGGCGACACCGTCGAAGAAGGGGAGGTCATCGCCGACGTCGAAACCGACAAAGCGACGATGGAGATGGAGTCGTTTCACGACGGCACAGTCCTCAAGCTACTGGTCGACGCCGGTTCCACCGTCGAGGTCGGTGACCCGTTGATCATCATCGGTGAGGAGGGAGAGGATATCTCCGATGCCCTCGATGGATTTCAATCCGGGGGCGATACAGCGTCCGAAGACGCCGAAGAAGCGGATTCCGCACCGGATGACAGCGAAGAATCGGCCCCCGAAGAATCGGCCAGCGACGAGCCAGCGAAAGACGAGCCGGAAACCGGTGGCGACGAGCGCCGCCTCAAGGCCAGTCCGCTGGCGCGGCGTATGGCCGAGGACAAGGGATTGAACCTGCGCGACATCGATGGCTCCGGTCCCGGCGGCCGAATCATCAAGCGCGATATCGAAGCCGCCGAAGAGGCAAAAGCCGAAGCGCCGAAGCCGACGACGGAGGCGCCAGCGGGCGAATTGAGCGGTTCCGATGTCAGCTTCGTGCCCGGAGAGACGGAGTCGCTCAGCCAGATGCGCAAGACCATTGCCCGACGGCTCGTCGAAGTCTGGCAGACGACGCCGCACTTTTATCTGACCCGCGAAATCGACATGGGTCCGCTGATGGAGCGGCGCGCCGAGATCAACGATCAGCTGGAGTCGGCAGAAGCAGACCTCAAAATTTCGGTCAACGACCTCATCGTCAAAGCCTCGGCGGCGGCGCTGGAGGCCTATCCGGATATGAACGTCGCCTTTACCGACGACGGCCTATATCACTTCGACGAAGTCAACGTCGGGGTCGCCGTGGCCGTCGACGAGGGATTGATCACGCCGACCGTCAAGAATGCCGACCAGAAGAGCGTCGGTTCCATCGCCCGCGAGATTCGCGAGATGGCCGGACGGGCTCGAGAGGGCAAATTGGCGCCCGAGGAATACAGCTCCCATACCTTTTCGGTCAGCAATCTGGGGATGTACGACATCGACGAATTTATGGCGGTTATCAATCCGCCGGACGCCGCGATTTTGGCCTGCGGGACCGTCCAGGAGAAGCCGGTCGTCGAAGACGGCGAGCTGGCAGTGGGGACGCGCATGAAGGTCAGTCTGGCCTGCGACCACCGCGCTGTCGATGGTGCCGTGGGCGCCGAATTCCTTCAGGAGTTGGTGCGCCGGCTGGAAAATCCGATGACACTTCTGGTGTGACGGTGTGTCCGGCGGCGCCGTTTCGTCGTCGGTCGAGCTGTTTAGCGACAGGTCGCGGCCGGGCAGTTGCCTTGAATTTCGCCGTAATCGGGCATCGACCGGGTCATGTCGAGCGTTGAATCACATTGGGCCCGGGCGATTTCGGCGGCCTGAGCGGCCTCGTTATCGTGGGTACCCCAGCCACAGAGCAGATCGTCGGAGCCGGCCGGGCAGTCAGCCTGGCCGGAATCGTCGACGGGACAGATGCGTACGCACGAAAAGCAGACCTCCTGGTCGTCCGGTACGTCGGACATGGCGTCGGGGCCGGCTTCTGGAGTGGTCTGTGCATCGTCGAGGCGCTGCTCGGTTTCCGCCAGTTGTTCCTCCGTCTCGCTTAGCCGCTGGCGGGTCGTCGACAATTCACTGTCGCGAGAACTCAACTCTTCCTCCATCTGCTCGATTTGCCGCTCCAATTCGGTGATCTGAGCCCGGAGTTGTTCGGTGGCCTCGGTGTCGTCTTCGCCTTCGAAGGTAGGTGGTTCGTCGGTCTCCGGCTCGGCGGTGCCGATGCGACCCGAAGGGTCGGCGGGCACGGCCTGGGATGGGAGTGCGTGCTCGAAGAGCGGATCGTCGTCATCATCGGATGGAGGAGCACCGATAAATTGATCGGTGTCGTCGTCCTCCTGGGATTCGGGGCCGCTAGAGCAGGCTGCACAGA
The DNA here is from genome assembly GCA_964446725.1 of uncultured Bradymonadales bacterium. Taxonomy (GTDB): domain Bacteria; phylum Myxococcota_A; class Bradymonadia; order Bradymonadales; family Bradymonadaceae; genus SLJM01. Next base: position 12,264 of record CAYUPT010000009.1, read on the forward strand.
GGCTCATGACAACCAGAAGCGAGGCGACAAGGGGAGTGACTTCGAGCAACAGCGTTCGGCGGTACATCAGATCAGTGATCCTGGGAAGAAGAAGCGTCGCGAAAGGCCCAGAGGTGGCTGGCCGTAAAGTTGATGACCATCCCACAGCCGATGCCCGTCAAGACGCCGAGGCTGGGGGCGAGTTTGTAGCCCAGAGGCGTCGGGTCCAGAGGGACCCAGACAATGGTGAGGCTAATCCAGGCCGTCAGTAATTGTACAGTGCCGGCGCCGGAAGCGGTGATATAGAATTTGACGAGGCGTTTGAACCAGTGGCGCAGATCTCCCTTCCGTCGATCGCCCCAGGTCCAGAAATCGTTGAGAAGGAAATTCGTAAAAACACTGGTCACGAAGCCGGCGGCGTTAGCCAGCACGAAGCGAGGATCCCCCGATAACAGTCCGTCGAGACCGGCGTAGTAGGTGAGGTTGAAGACGGCGAGATTGACGAAGACACCACTGAATCCGACGACGGCAAATTTCAGCAGCCGTATGTGATGGGTTCGCAGCCAGTGGACGAGATTTCGCAGGGGATTGTCTTCGGATTGATGAGAGGCCATGGGCGGCCGGCGGAAAATCGTGGGGGCTCCTCACGCACGTTAGTGTAGTGGGCCCGGCGCAGTAGTTCAATTATGGTGTCCCGTTGCACCGTCGGATTCTCAGTGGGCGACAAAGACCGTCTGGTAGGGGCAGACGTACTCAAAACCGAGTTTTTCATAGAGGTGACGCGCCGTCTTGTTGGCGCGATTGACGTACAGCGTCAGGCGGGGCAGGCCCTCGTCAAAAAGGATGTGGCAGATGTCGATCATGGCCCGGGTGCCCAACCCCTGGTTGCGGTAATCGGGATCGGTGTAGACGCCGGAGATCTGGGCGCCGAGTGAGCAGTGAGTGGAGATGTCGGCCTTGAAAATCAGCCGGTTGTGGTTGTCGAACCACACGAAGGTGCGGCCCTTTTTGACGCGGTGTCGCACGTGGCGCCGAAATGACGCGGAGTTGCGCTTTAAGGGGTCTTCGAGTGTCTCCTCGCGGTGCATCCGTGCACTGGCCAAAAATATTGCATCCAGTTCGGAGAGTTGGCCCCGTCGGACTCCGGAGCGCCGATGGTCGGGCGGGCCAAATTGATCGGGGACCAGTCGGTACATGCGCTGGTGTTGGATCAGACGGGCATCGACGGGGATATGGGCGTCTCGCCGGGAGTACATACTCCAGAACGGGGTGACCGAACGGGGGCGGGAGACGACGTGTAGAAAGCGCGTCTGTTGGCGCTGAAAGTGGTGGCCGAATTCGCGGGCGTAGTCCGGATGGCGAGTATCGAGCATCAGCAGGCGATTGGCGACGTTGAGAGCCACGGCACAGAGCTGTCGGGGGCCGTCGAAAAAGCCCCAGTAGGTGAAGCGGTCGGAGCGCGTCGGCTCCACGTCGTTATTTTCGAGCCAGGACAGCGTAAAGAGGTTGGCGTCGACGTCGTCGAGCAGAAAGTCGCGCAGCGAAGTCCGGTCCCGATTGCGAAGCTTTCGCGGTCGGGATACGACCGGTTGTTTGCGATGGGAGATGGCCATGGTGGGGCACGTTCAGAGGCTAGAGGGTCGGCGGGTCGATGAGACCGATAAATCCAACATAAACAAAACGACCCGTCGGCAAAGCCCGACGGGCCGAAGAATACGGCGTACACTGAACCTCAAGGCCTAGAATCCGCCCTCGAAGGGGTCGCTGCCATCGAGGTCGAGGTCGAGCCCGCCGTCGTCATCGTCTTCTTCGGGCTCCGGTTCCGGCGCCGGCGACGGCGACGGGCTGGGCGATGGGGATGGCGATGGCTGGGGGCTGGCGGCCGGTTCGTCGTCTTCCTCTTCTTCCGGGATGGCCTGAAAGCCCAATTCGACGACCGAGGTCTGTGCTTCGGCCGGCGACAATTCGGCTTTGGTATGGCTGGTGGTATCGGTCTGGTATCCCTCGGGAAGCACGAAGAATACGACGCCGGCGGCCCCGGCGGCGACGACGACCAGAAGGGTCAACACCAGACCGGCTTTCGACGACGATTGCTCGATGGGTTGTTCGACGGCCTGACTGCCGGTGGCCGTCTGTCGTTGTTGGGCCGGCTGGGGATGGGGCTGAGTCTGTTGCTGGCCGGTCGGCGGGCGTTGAGCCTCCGGCGGCGGCTGTTCTTGTTGAGGCTCCTGGGGCTGTTCTTGTTGAGGCTCCTGGGGCTCTTCTTGTTCCGGCGGCTCCCAGTCTCCGCTCTCTTTGAGTTCTTCGCGGCGCAGGGCCTCCATCTTTTGTGTGCGGCGCTTTTCGACCTCCTGGAGGCGCTCTTTTTCCTGGCTGAGGCGCTTTTCGGCTTCTTCGCGCTTGCGACGGCGCTCCTCTTCTTTGCGCCGTTCCTCTTCTTGTTTTCGGGCCTCGATTTCGGCCTGGATGCGCTCCTGCTCTTGTTCGGCCTCTGTTGCCGTCTCGTCGAGAATCCCGGAGAGGAGTTCGTCGGCGTCATCGTCACTTGCCCATTGCTGATTGCCCACGGGATGTCCTCGGATTGCCGAGAATAGCGAGTATTCTCGAATGTCATCAATTCAACGGACCACCTATCAGTGGACAGTATAGGGACCGCAACTGGAAGCGGCAACCACAGCGGGCGGCAGAGATGCATCGAAAGGTAACGGCCGACACCGTCGATCGGGCTCGGTGTGCGGGCCCGGAGCGTCGCTACCCGACGCTCGATGAGTCGGAACGGAGGCGCTTCTTTCGCCTGTACAGGTCGCGCACAAAGGAGTGGAGCAATCCGCAGGCGTGAGGGCTTTCGCGATGGATCTCTTCGGCGTAGGCCATGGCCTGTTCGAGGTTCTGCCCCGGTTTCTTGTAGTTTTTGAGGTAGTTGCGGAATCGATCCAGGTTGTCGGAGCGCGACAATTCGGGGTGAAACTGGGTGGCAATGATCGGCTTGTCGCGGACTCGCACTGCCTGATATCGGCAGCGCTGACTGCTGGCGAGGTGGATCAATTCGTCGGAGAGTTCGACGGCGCTGTCGTTGTGGCCGAGCTGGGCGTCGAATTGCTGGGGCAGATCACCGAATAGTGGATCGTCGCCGGCGGCATCGGTGAGCGTGATTTCAAATGTACCGATTTCGGCCCGTTCATCATCGCTTTCGAGACGTCCGCCCAGCGTCTGAACCAGTCCCTGAAAGCCAAAACAGGATGCGAAGGTGGGAATCGCCTCGTCGACGATAAGCTCCATCAGCTCGAGAAAATCGCCGTGCCAGTCAAAGCCGCCGTCGACAAGTGAGAAGTCACCGCTTCCGCCGATCATCAGCGCGTCGTAGCCGTCGAAGCGGACGTCGTCGATATCGTCGGTAGCAATATTGAAGATGCTGAAATGATCGGCGGATAGCTCGCAGCGCTTGGAAAATGCGTTCAATTCGTGGTCGGCCATCGGGTCATCGGCCGCGCGAGCCTGGATGAGCAAAATACTGAGGGGGACGTCGGTCATACCGCTTCTCCGAAAGGCGCCGTGGCACCGTATCGTGACTGACTACAAGGACAGCCACTATAGTCGGTGATCGGAGACGGCGAAAGCGTGGTTTTCGCCGCTGGCAGTCCGGCAACGGGAAGCCGAAGCCCGGCGACTATTGTTCGGAGACGGTGGAGCCGAAATAGTCGAGAAATTCGCGAGTCTCGAAGGCCGCCCGGCGGTGGTGGGGCTCGACGGGTTCGATGTCGACGACGATATGGTCGAGGACGATTGCTCGAGACCGTCGATCGAGGTTGTCCAGGACCTCGTCGATGATGCCGGGGCGTTTGGTTTCGTAGAGTCGGATCAGGAGCTGATCGTCGCCGGAGGCGATGCGCAGTGTGCGGTAGTCGTAGCCCGGCATCTCGACGGTGTCGCGGGCGCGGTCGATCTGCCAGTTTTCGGTGCGCAGCGCGGTGATGATCCCGTCGACGGTAAACGGGGAGTTGTCGGCCAATTGGAAGTCGTCGTCGGCGGGCAGATCGGATTCGTCGATATCGATCTCGGCGGTGTCGTCGCCATCCTGGGGCGTCGCCGCTTCGGCGAGTTCGTCGTCGGGCGGCGCATCGTCACTGGCGCTCCAGACGGCGACAGCGACGGCGCCGACGAGCAGGGTGACGATGGCACCGAGTATCAGGGGGCTGCGATCGGTTTCGGCCGAAGCGGACTCCGTGGATTGATCGGCCGGCGGATGATGTCTTCGAGGTTTCGACGGGGGTCTGTTGGCCCGATCCGCCGGCGGCTCCTCCGGGGTGGAGTCGGAGCTGCTTGTCGGTGTATCAAGAGAGGGATCGTCGGTGTCGGGGATATCGAGCTCCAGGGGTTCTTCGGTCTCCGGTCTCGGTGGCGGCGACGGCCGTTTTGGTGCCGGCTGTGTGGTCTCTTCGTTATCGTCGAGAAGGGGGATTGAATCAGCGTCGTTATCGACGACATTGGGATCAAAGACCTGGCCACTGGCTCCGAAGGGCGATTCGGTGACCAATTCCGGCAGGTCGTTGCGCTCGATGGTCGCGCTCTGTTCGAGGGCCCGGCGCATCGCCGATGCATTGGAGAAGCGCTCCGACGGCGACTTGGAGACGGCGCGCTCCACGATCTGTGTCAAGTCGTTGCCCAGTCCGGCGCCGTCGGGAACCGTCCAGGCGGTGGCATCGGTGGCATGCGAGATGCACTCGCGGATGTCATTGGTGGGAACCATCTTGGTGCCCAGCAGGCATTCCCACAGAAGGGCGCCGACGCCGTAGATATCGGTGGCCAGCGACAACTCGCCGCCGGTCAATTGTTCGGGGGCCGCGTAGCGCGGGGTCCCCAAAAAGAGTTTGGAGTCCGAGTCCGAGTCGCCGTTGGCCTCGTTCTGGAGGACCCGGGCGATGCCGAAATCGAGCACTTTGACGACGTCATCGCCCTTGAAATTGGTGGCCAGCATCACATTGGCCGGTTTGAGGTCGCGATGCAAAATCTCCCGGTGGTGAGCCTCCTCGAGACTTCCCAGGACTTGCAAAAAGATCGTGACCGCTCGGGCCGGATCGATTGCGCCCTGGTCTTCGATCAACTGCTTGAGGGTCGGCCCTTCGACGAATTCCATGACCAGAAAGGCGCGGCCGTCGTCTTCGATGCCGAAGTCGAAGATGGTGATCGTATTGGGGTGTTGGAGTCGGCTGACGAGTTGGGCCTCGCGCTCGAATCGTTCGGCCCGGCGCCGGCCGCGACTGCTGTCGGCGTCGTCGTGTTGGGTTGGATCGAAGACCTTGATCGCCACGGGGCGATCCATGGCGGAGTGGATGCCGCAATAGACTCGGCTAAATCCACCGCGCCCGATGGGGCGTTCGATGCGGTATTTATTACCGATGACAGAACCGCTTTTGAGCACGGAGTCAGTCATAACACATCCTCTCGATGACGCTGCGACAACAATTCAAAAATGCTCCCCTCGAGTCGTGAATGTGGCGGAGCTTGCCCGATGTTTGGGCGGCACTGTATCATAGGAGCTGGAGGCTATGAACCGCGTCAACTACAGAGAGCGTAGGGGACGAAAACGATGCCGGACACCGGCGCTGTGGATGGCGCTGTGGGCGTTGTCGGCGCTGTGGGGCTGCGTCTCCGGTGGTGAGTCGGTGGTCGATGACGTCGTCGACGAGACCCGGGGCGAAGACATCGTCGAGGTCGAAGACGACGGTGAGGAGATGTGCGCCGACGGCGATGGTTCCTGTACGGAGGTCGGCAATTTTTTGTGGGATGGCACGTCGCTACCCGACGAGGGCGAAGAACTTATCGAAATGTTGGAAGTGCGATGCGATGACGGGCAGGGTGAGGCCTGTCATCTGCTGGGATCGATGCACATTCGCGAAGAGGGCGTCGATGAGGACCGCCGGCGGGCCCGCCAGTTATTTCGACAGGGCTGCGAGCAGTCGATGGGCCCGTCGTGTCGCATCGCCGGATGGATGGCCTTTGAGGGCCGGGGCGGCGAGCAAAATCCGACGCTGGCCCGCCTTATCTGGCAGGATGGCTGTACGGTTGGCGACGGGCCGTCGTGTCGCCGCGTCGGCGGTGTCTACCGCTACGGCCACGGCGTCGATGTCGATTTCGATCTGGCGTCGACGTACCTGTTTCGGGGATGTGTCAGCGATGACCGCCGGGCCTGCGACGAGCTCGATGAGTATTTCGACCTCGATGTCGACGATGGCGACGACCAATCGGCGATCGCCGATCGCATCGAGGCGGTCTGTGACGATGGCCGCGCCGTCGGCTGCGTGATGCTCGGTGCCATCTATGAAGACGGCCAGGGCCGGGAACGGGACGTCGAACGGGCCCTGGAATTGTATGAACAGGGGTGTCGTCGCGGTGATTACTTCGGCTGTGCGCTGCGGGCGATGGTGCTCGAGCGCGGTGTCGGCGGCGTGTATCGACGGTACTCGGAGGCCATCGAGCTGTACGAGGAAGCCTGCGAGACCGGAAATCGCCAGGCCTGCAACAGCCGCGGTGTCATGTTGCTCGAGGGCCGGGGACAACCGGAGGATCCGGAGGGCGCCATTCGGTGGTTTCGACGGGCCTGTGAGCTGGGTCACGGCCGGGGCTGTTTTAACGTGGGATTGATGCGCGAGGGCGGTGAGCGAGTCGACGTCGACGAGCGCCAGGCCTACGTCTACCAGAGCATTGGCTGTCAGCAGGGCTACGGTCCGTCGTGCAATAGTCTCGCCTTTTTGTACGAAGACGGCATCGGCGTTGAAGCCGACGACCGACAGGCGTTGGCCCACTTCGAGGACGCCTGCGAGCAGGGCTATGGCAAGGGCTGTTTTAATGTGGCCCTGTCCCACGAAGGGGGCGATGAGGAGGATGTCGATCGACGGGCCGCCATCGAGGCCTACGATGCGGCCTGTGAGGCCGGCTATCAGCGAGGGTGCAATAATCTGGGTTACCACCTTCTGGAGACGGCCGAATCCGCCCGCGAGGTCGCAGACGCCATCGAGGTGCTCGAGCGGGCCTGTACGTCCGGTGAGCAGACCCGGGCCTGTCGGCGAGCGGGTCAGGCGCTGGTCGACGACGAGCGGATTCCCGAAAGCCCACTGCGAGCCCGGCGATTGCTTCGACGGGCCTGCGACGGCAACGACGGGCCCGGCTGTGTGTCACTGGGGCAATTGTACGAGGGAGGCACCGGGGTTGAGCGCGATGTCGATCGAGCCGCCGAACTCTACGCCCGGGCCTGTGCTCTCGAGGCGACGCACGGGTGCAGCCGACGGGCGGTTCTTTTGCGCGATGGCGACCCGCCGGAGCAACGCAATCGCGGAGAGCGATTGTTGGAACAGGCCTGTGACGACGGCGATCCGTGGGCCTGCGAGCGCCTATAATGCGGCTCGTGGGCGGCCGGTGGGGCGGAGGCGGTCAGTCTTTGCGAAGCCACCAGTGAATGTCGTTATTGGCCGGAAGCCGGCGGGTATCGATGTGCTCAAAGCCGTATTCGGCGGCGGTGTCGTCGACATTCTCAAAGAGACGAAGACCGCTTTCGGGGTCGCGCTGTTGAAGATGGCGATCGAAGCGCTGATTCGACGGCTCCAATTTGCGATCGCGGTAGCGGTAGGGACCGTAT
>CAYUPT010000010.1:0-1853 GCA_964446725.1 uncultured Bradymonadales bacterium
TTTTCGGCGGTGGTTTTGACGCCTTTTGGCATGTGCCGGTGGTCTCACGGTTCTCCCCCTTAACGACGCGCACCGATAATTTACCTTGCCCTTCCTTTGCCTCTTTTGCCCCTTTGCGGTTCAACCCGCTTTTGACCTCTGGGCCACTCCGCGGTTACCCGCGGAGGAAGGGGTTGGCCTTTTTTTCCTGGCCCACCGTCGTCGTCGGACCGTGGCCCGGCAAAATCACAGTACCATCGGGAAGCTCTTTGACCCGCTGCAGCGATCGCTTCATGGCCTCCGGATCGCAGCCCGGAAGATCGACGCGGCCCACACTTCCGGCAAACACGACATCACCGCCAAAAAACAGGCCCTGCTCTTCGAAATAAAACGCCACCTGTCCGGGACTGTGGCCCGGAAGCCACATCACCTTCGCTTCCAGTTTTCCAACGTTGACGACATCCCCCTCTTCGACGTATTGATCGACTGAGGGCAATGGCTCGATATCAAAACCAAACATCTTCCCCTGCTGGACGGCCGCCTCGTAGATCGGTTGATCGGCCTGATGAAGCAAAATCGGGACGTCTCGGGCGTCTTTGACGTCGTTGAGTCCCGCCACGTGGTCGACGTGAGCATGGGTCTGCCAGATCTCTGTCAGTTCCCAGTCCCGATCGTCGATGGCCTCCAGCAGTCCCGCGGCATTGCCGCCGGCGTCGATGATGACCGCCTTGCCGGTGGTGCGGCAGCCGACGACGTAAATCGATGTTTGAATGGGTCCGACGACCCAGGACAATACGGCTATTTCGTCGCGATCGATCTCCATTTGAGCCTCCTCAACTATGTGGTGTATCCGTCGCTCGACGCCGGTCGGCGTCGGCGATAGTGGTTGTTTTTTCATTTCCGTTTGGCTCCCCGACCATGACACAGACCTCCGATCCGCGCCAGATCATCGAAGTCGATCGCTCACGACCGGCGGCCCGCGAACAGTCGGCCACCGATCTTCAAACCCCCCGGCGCGATCCGACGCGCCGCTACATCGCCGTCGCCGGCACCATCGGCGCCGGCAAGAGTTCACTCGTCGAATTTTTGTGTGAACACTACGACATCAAACCCTTCTTCGAGCCCAACGAAGAAAATCCCTACCTCGCTGATTTCTACGAGGATATGGAGCAGTGGAGTTTTGCCAGTCAGATCTACTTTCTGACCGCCAAATTTCGGCTCCACCTGGAATTGGATGCCACCGAACACAATGTCATTCAGGACCGGACCATCTGGGAAGATGCCGAAATTTTTGCCGAAAACCTCTATCAGAAAGGCCTGATGGACGATCGGGACTACGGCACCTACCGCCGGCTCTACGAGTCGGTGCGCACCCAGATCCAGCCGCCGGATCTGATGATCTATCTGCGCTGCTCAATTGACGCCGTCAAAAAGCGGATCGCCATGCGCGGCCGCCAGATGGAACAGGACATCCCCACCGATTATCTCCAGCAATTGCACACGCTGTACGAGGACTGGATCGAGTCCTACTCGCTCTCCCCGATCGTCATCATTCCCACCGACGAACTGGACTACGTCACCGATCTCGTCGACTGTCATGAGATTCTGACGACGATTGAGAAGTATCTGTAGGACTTGCTACAGGCGGACCACCTGAAAAAACGCGCCTCGCGCAGACGCCCCTCTGTCTTCGCCTCCGGCTCAGACATCTCCCCGATTGAAGTCGGGGAGAGGCGTGGTTTTGGTGTCCAACATCTCCTCCCCGAAGCATGCCTCGAGCTATGCGAGAGGCGGAGGTGCCTCGTCGCAAACCTACTCTGCCGGCAACACCACGCTCCTCCCCGAAGCATGCCTCGCTCCGCGAGGCTGCGTCT
>CAYUPT010000010.1:1953-5169 GCA_964446725.1 uncultured Bradymonadales bacterium
CGATCGGGGAGGTGCCTCGAGCTATGCGAGAGGCGGAGGGGCCTCGTCGCAAACCTACTCTGCTGGCAACACCACGCTCCTCCCCGAAGCATGCCTCGCTCCGCGAGGCTGCGTCTCGATCGGGGAGGTGCCTCGAGCTATGCGAGAGGCGGAGGGGCCTCGTCGCAAACCAGAGAAATTCCATGGACTCAGTGCCCCCATCGTACATGCAGCAACCTATACTGCACTACTCGATCTTCGCCCGCGCCGCTTCGATATGACGGCTGAGCGTCTGGACGCGCTCCAGCCGATCGTCGACCACCTCGATGAGCGCTTCCCGATCGGGTCCCTCGGCCGTCTCTTCCTGGACCTGCTCGAGGGTCTCTTCGATCTGGCTGTAGAGGCGATCACCGGCGTTTTCGATGAAGTCTTTGAGCCGGTCTCCGTAGTCGTGAATCATCTCCAGCAATTCCTCTTCGATCACTTCGCTGGCCCGGCGAATCGACTTCTCGCCCTCTTCTCGGGCCCGCTCTTTGATCTTGTCGTCGACTTTGCCCTTGAGGAAAAACGCCAGCACCGGCGTCGCCAGTGTCAGCGCACCGCCGACCAGGGCATTGGCAAATAGCAGTACCGACACGCCGAGGGTCCCCAGGGCGAAGACGCTGACGTCGTAGCCGATGGTGTCGACGTCGAGGTCGAGTTGTTCGTGCAGCCCCAACTCGTCGCGCAGCGTGCCGACGACTTCCCGAAGTGACTGGTTGGTGATCTCGATGATCTCTTCGGCCAATTCCTCCAGGCTCTCGGCGATGTCCTGGCCCTCCTCTTCGAGCCATTCCCGAAAGGTATCCTGGATCCAATCCGCCAGATAGCGCTTGACGTCCTTGGCATCGGCGCGCTCGATCTGGACCGGCAACGCCTCCACAAAATTTTCGGTAAACACCCGCAGATTGTGGCGCGTTGTCGCCGCAATACCCCCGACGCGATCGTCGACGCGGTCCAGGTTTTCGGCGATCAATTTGCGGGACTCCCGCAATTTGTCGTGGACGGCCTCGATGCGCTCCTGAAGGTCTTCTTTTTCGAGCCGGTAGCCCTGGCGTTTGATCGCCAGATTCTGCTCCATCAGTGCCGCCATCCGAAGCGCGCCGCCCAGTGCGCTGTCGAGGACAATGGCCTCTTTTTGCTCGCGCACAAATTGCTGGACGTAGCTTCGAAAGGACTGAAAGGTATCGGAGGGTTCCTCGCCGGCGTTCTGCTTTTGGAGCGCGTCGCGCGCCGAAAACGAAAAGAGCTCCACCGGGCCGATCAGCGTCTCCAGTCGCTGACGGGCGTAGGCCTCGACTTCGCGCGCTTCCTCTTCGTCGAGGGCGTCGACTTTGCCCAGTACAAATAAAATGCGGTCCCGATTGGCCTTCAGAAGCCGCTCGCGGATAAAGACGACCTCGCTCTTTTTGAGAATCTGGGTGGCATCCAGGACGTACAAAATAACGTCGGCCCGCGGCACGTAGCCGTAGGTGATCTCCACTTTCTGGCGCGAGATATCGTTGACACCGGGGGTGTCGACCAGTTTGAGACCGTCTTTGAGAAAGGAATTCGGATGGGCGATCTCGATGTACTCCGGCTCGTCGCCGTCTTCGGTCTCATCCTGGATGGCCTCGCCGAGTTCGTCGTAGGGAAGCGTCTTAAAGGCCTCCTGGCGCGGAGGCTTGAGACGGGCCTTCGGCTCCTGTCCGTACACCAGATGGGTAATGACCGACGTCGTCGGCGTAATGCCCATGGGCAATACTTCTTCGCCGAGCAAGGCGTTGACGACCGTTGTCTTGCCGTGATTGAACTCGCCGAGGACCACCAGCGAGACCTCGCCGCTTTCGAGGGCCGGAAGCTGCTCTTCTTCGACCTCTTTTTTGAGCGATTTCAGCCCGGTCTCATCGGCGAGTTCTGCCAGATCCCGGTAAAACTCGGCGACGTGGTCGCGGTCGATCGTCGTCGGTTCCTCCATCGGCTCATCCATCGATGTATCCTCGGTGTGGCGTCAAAGCGAGTTGCCGTCTCGTGAATTCATGTGATTAGCAGTTTGCGCCAAAAATTTCACGCAGGGTTTCCAGACCTATCCCACAACACGGCCTTGTCATCATGGTCGTACCTCCAATAACCATAGGGGTCGAGGTACTGATGCTAAGGGACTGACCATGGCCATCCGCCAGATCGACATCTATCTTCCCGAAGACACCAACGGGCTGCCGCCACTGAAAGATGAATTCGATGTCATCGATCAGTGGACCTTCAAAACGTCGGAGGGACGCAGCCACGTCCGTATCCTGGTAGAGACCAACAAGACCGAGGCATTGCTGGAGTGGCTGGAACAAGAATTTATCGATTCCGACGACTACCGGATCTCCATCAACGCCATCCAGACCACGATCCCGCGTCCCGAAGAAGATGAATCCGAAGAGGACGAGTCCGACGAAGGCGAAACGGATGATCAAAATGGCGACGACGAGGAAGATGACAACAAAGACGTCTCCCGAATAAGCCGCCAGGAAGTCTACCAGGACGTCAGTGATTCCATTAGCGTCACCAAGGTTTACTACACGCTGGTCGTCCTCTCGACGATCGTAGCCACCGGCGGAATGATCCGCGACAATACGGCGGTGGTCATCGGCGCCATGGTCATCGCTCCCATCATCGGCCCCAATATCGCGCTGGCTCTCGGCTCGACGTTGGCCGACCAGGACCTGCTCAAACGAGCGATCAAGATCAATATTCTCGGTCTACTGCTGGGTCTGTCGATCGCGATATTCGCCGGTCTAGTACTCCCCGTCGACCCCTCCGTCGGCGAAATTGCAACCCGGACCGAGGTCAATATCGCCGACGTGGGACTGGCACTGGCCGCCGGGGCCGCCGGTGTGCTGTCGGTGACCCGCGGAGTATCGACGGCGCTTATCGGCGTGATGGTCGCCGTCGCCCTACTCCCGCCGCTGGTCGCCGTGGGATTGCTGATCGGAATCGGCGACTGGTCCGGCGCCTACGGCGCAACCCTCCTGACATTCACCAACGTCGTCGCCATCAACCTCGCCGGTATCGTAACCTTCATCATCCAGGGCATCCGGCCGACGACGTGGTACGAAGCCGAAAAAGCCAAGCGCTCAAGAACCGTGGCCTTCGTGCTGTGGCTTACGATCCTCGGCGTCTTGATCGCTGCCATCGTCTTCGGAACGCCGTCGTTGTGACGCTTTTTGG
>CAYUPT010000010.1:5269-9427 GCA_964446725.1 uncultured Bradymonadales bacterium
GGCGTCTTGATCGCTGCCATCGTCTTCGGAACGCCGTCGTTGTGACGCTTTTTGGCGCGCGGCGTTGATTCGCCCCCACGCTCCCTCGCTCGCGCTTCGGGTCGCATGGGGCTATCACTGACGCGGCTGGCGGGGTTGGGGTGGGCGGCGTTGGTTCACGCCTTTCGGCGCGCGACAATGGTTTTTTACGCCTTTCGGCGCGCGGCTATGATTCCCGGATTTGGCGTTTGTCGCCGCACAGCAATACCCTACCCCTTTGCCTCTTCGCCCCTTTGCGGTTCTATTTCGCTTTTGACCTCTTTGCGGTACCGAAAACGCCCACAGCGCACGCGAGGCCCAGTTTCTCCTGCGCCGCAATCATTGCTGCGTTTGTGAAGGCAGTCGGCTGCTCGCGCGCTCGGTCTCCGTATGGCCTCAACGACCGCGGGGCCGTCACCGTCGAAGCTCAACCGGGGCCTGAAGCCGCCGTCCCGAGGGACGGCGGGACTTCCCCGGAGAGTTCGGGGCGATTCCTCGCACGCCGAAACGTTGGATCCGAGTCTACGCATTGAACAGCCGCCCCTTCGTCAAACGCGGCGGGCGGCGAAGACGTACTTGGGATTCTCGCGCCGTGTGGGCGAGCATTGCGACGACCCGGAGGCCGTCGATTCTTCAAAACCTGTTGTGATCCTACATGACCTGAATGATCTTTTCGACCGAGCGATCGACTTCATCGAGTGGCTCTCCGCCCTCTTCACCGATCATATTGCGAAAGTAAGCACTGTCGGCAAAGAGTTGTAGTGCCTTGACTCGTTTAGGTAAATACGGATGGGAGGCCAGATATTCCTGAAAGCGCCCGATTCCGTCGTCGAGATCGTCGAGTTGCGTCAGGTATTCATCGAGATCGATATCCTCGAAGAGTTTCTTGCTGCCCAGTGCAAGGCGGGTCATCGCCCGCAGTGCCGCCTCTTCGTCGCCGCAACAAATAAGGCCCGCCCGGTCACAGGTGATTTCGCCGCGCCGACTCCAGCCGTTTAAGGCGACCCGGGCCGGGACGGCGGCCCACTTGACGAAACTGATCACGCCCTGGGCCAGAAATCGGGCCGCCGTGTGGTAGACGACGTGGTTATTCTGGATGTGCCCGCATTCGTGGCCGATCACGAATTTGAGTTCTTCACGTTCAAAGCGGTCGACCAGCGCCGAATTGAGGACGATAAACGCCTCGTCGTCGGTGCCGTAGGTTCCGGCGTTGAGGCTCGTCAAATTCTGGGCGATATAGATGGTGGGCAGTGCAATATCGAGCTCTCGGGCGCACTCGACGGCCAGGTCGTGAAGCTCCGGGAATTGGCGGCGACTGACCTTGACGCTGCTTCCCAGCAATTGGCCCTTTTGGACGGCCTTCCAGAAGCGCACTGTGGCCTCCACGGCAATGCGCACCGGCCGGGCCTTGTCGAGGCGCCGAAGCACCCGTAGATCGCCGGCAAAGGCGTATTCGCCGAAGCCGGTCTTTTCTTCGCGACCGCTCTCGGGGGCCTTTCGACGATTGATGTATTCGAGAAAGTCGAAGTCCTGTGCCGTCATAGTCGCTCAGTCCTGTTGGGGGTCGTCGGCGCCGATGATCTCGAGCATCGCACTCAGTGTATTGCGCGGCTCCGTATCGCGGATGGCCGATTCTAAACGCACGCGGTCGACTGTCGACAGCGGTCCCAGATCGGTGCGGACGATGGCGTCGACGATTCGGTCCAGAGTGCGGGCGTGATCGGCGAGGGCATCCAGTTGTTCGTCCGTTACTGCCGAGTCCTGCGCTTCCGGGCGTTGCTGGAGTTGTTGATTCAACTCGTCGATGCGGGCCTGCAGTTCTTCGACGCGGCCGGCATCACTTTCTTGTTGGTCGCGAAGCTCGTCGATCTGGTCGGAGAGCTGTTGTTTTTCCTCGACTTCGCGCTCCAGTTCGCGCTCCAGAATTTCGAGGTCGCGGTCCCGGTTGTCGATCTGGGTGCGCAGTTGATCGAGCTGATCGGAATCGGCGCTTTGCTGGCGGGCGTCGTCGAGTTGGCCGCGCAGCTCTTCGATGGTCTCTTCGAGCTCATCGATGGTCTGCGACTGGCGATCGGCGAGGTCTTGAATCGACTCCTTCTCATCGCGCAGCCGGCGCAATTCCTCGCTGTCGGCCGACGCGCTGGCGGAGCCGACCTCCATGGAAGCACTCGAGGACCCGACGCCAGTGTCGCCGGCCGCGTCGTCGGCCACCGGCGCCGATGCCGAACTGGAGCCACCGCCCGACACGCCTCCTCCGCTTCCGGCCGACACGCCTCCGCCGCCTCCGGCCGACACGCCTCCACCGCTTCCGGTCGACACACCTCCGCCGCTTCCGGCCGACACGCCTCCGCCGCTTCCGGCCGACACGCCTCCGCCGCGTCCGGCCGACACGCCTCCGCCGCTTCCGGCCGATACGCCTCCGCCGTCTCCGGCCGATACGCCTCCGCCGCTCCCAGCCGACACACCGCCCGATGAAACCGCTTGCTGGCGGCCGGATTCCGGGGACTGACCGAGATTGCCCTGCACGCCGCCACTCACCGCTCCCGACCGGGCCCCGGCGCTCTCATCGACGAAATACAAAATGAAGTCGCCACACCACACCTCGTCGCCGTGGCTCAATACTTCGGGGTTGCCCACCGGCTTGCGTTGATCATTTTCAATGAGATAGGTCCCATTGGAACTGTCGAGATCGACGACCTCGAATCGGCCCTCATTGAAATGAAACTCGGCGTGGCGCCGGGAGACCGATTTGCGATTGGAGCGAATCGTACAGTCCTTGGCGCGGCCAATGGTGATGACCGGGTTATCCGGGCCCAGAGGCTCTGTAATTTCACGTCCCGACTGGTCGGTGTACACGAGTTTTGCCACGGGTCGAACTCCTCGCCTAAAGACGCTTCCAAGAATTGTTGGCCAAACCGTTCATCGGTGTCCTGCAGGTTCATACCACTGCGCAATCGCGCACTCAAAGGACCCGTCGTCACACCGTCGATGGGCCATCATACGAATGGATGAATCCTGAGGTCAATTGAGCCCGACGGCGGCGCCCTCACCAGCCGCCGGCTGACACGACCACTACGGCTTGAGCCAGTCGCGAAACCAGGCGTAGAGCTTGAACACCGTAAACAGCATAAATGCCGACAGCAACGCCGCCGCCAGTACGTGCCACCAGTGATCGATCGGCGAGCGATCGTCTTGAAGCAGGTAGGCGTCGACACAGACCGGGTTGCGATTCAACAGCCGCTGCTCTTCGGCCTCGGTTGGCTCCGGCGTCAATTCCCGTTCGGTGCGCTCTTCTTCGGTGGCCTCGGCGTAGCGCTCCTCCCAGTTTCTGCGAATGACCTCCAGACGCTGCTCTTTGAGGTCTTCGATACGGCGCGCACTGTAGTCCTCGCAAAAGCGCACATTGTAGCGCTCCCCGTAGTATTCCTTGAGGCCCGCGACCCGATCCGGCGCCGACGCAAAGGAAATGAGTCGGCCCGTTCCCTGGTAGTAGGTTCGGTGCTCGTCGATGGGAAGTCCGGGGCCCATATTGCGCTTTGGCAAGGTACGGCCCTCCTCGAGGCGGTCGCGCTCTTCGCCATCATCGACCTCGCGCTGTTGCTGGACGTAGATCTCGGCACCTTGGAGGCGAAAAAAGCGGTATCCACCGCCGGAGGTGATCCGCGTGGGCATCCCCCTTATTTCGACAAACATATTGTGGCCGATCGGTGGCTCCCACTGCGGATCGTCAGCGGCGCGCTGCGAAAAATCGGCGACATCGCCGACCTCGACGGGATCGGGAGACGAAAAAAAGTAGTCGATATCGCCGCGCCAGTCGTAGACGACCCAGGCGACCAGAAAAATGACGATGATCATCAAGATCGGTCGCAGTACCGACCCGCGCTTGCGGGTCTTGACGAGGTCCATCAATTCCTCGTCGAATTCATCGGGTTCCGAGTCGTCGTAGCCGGCGATAAACCGATCCTCTAGCGACGGGTAGTCGTCCCAGTCGCCGCCGTCGGAGTTGTTGGGGCCCTGGGGTTGTTCGGAGTTGTCGGAGCTCATGGGATCGCCTGCCATCGAAGAAGCGGTCAA
The DNA here is from genome assembly GCA_964446725.1 of uncultured Bradymonadales bacterium. Classification (GTDB taxonomy): domain Bacteria; phylum Myxococcota_A; class Bradymonadia; order Bradymonadales; family Bradymonadaceae; genus SLJM01. The sequence goes on from CAYUPT010000010.1 coordinate 9,362, forward strand.
CACATGCTTCGGATCTACCTTAACACGAGTGCGTTATAGGGTCTTCCATTGGATTGAGAAACCCCC
>CAYUPT010000010.1:9527-19663 GCA_964446725.1 uncultured Bradymonadales bacterium
TCATGCCGGCACGGCCCTGGCCCCCTTCGCGATCGGTGTCCGACAACTTGACGCTTCAGCCGTATGCTCAATACAACACCATCCACTGCGACTCCTTCCACGGGATACCTATGACGAATTCGACGCCGCTCTTTTTGATGAGCCCGCCCCGGCGCGACTGGGCGCTTCGAGGACGAGCCAATTTCAAATCCCGGGCCGCCGACGACGTCGACGCCGGGGCCGCCCGACGAGAGTGGTCGATGCTGGCCGATGCCATCGTCGACGCCGGTGGTGACGTCGTTGTCATGCCCCCGGGCCAACGAGAATTGACGGGACTGGTCTACACCGCCGAATCCGGCGAATTTTTTCGCGATGACAGTGACGCGCTCCAGTTTTTACTGCCCTCGATGGCCGTCGAACACCGCCGCGGCGAAGCCCGACATATCGAGTCCTTTGTCGGCGATATCCTGGAGATGAACACTCATACCACCTCCGCTATCTGGGAGGCCCAGGGCGACGCCATCCGCGCCGGCGACGCCGATCACATTGTCCATACCTGGGGTGTCGGACCCGACGGTCGCACCGGCGAAGATGCCTACAGCGAAGTCGCCGACCGACTCAGTGACCACCACATTCAGATCGCCTTTCGCGCCGATCCCTGGTTTCACGGCAATACATTTCTGCAATTTTTCCGCGGTCCCGATTCGGCGGTCATGCTCGTATGCCCCGAGGCTCTGTGTGACGGCGAATTCGAGCGGCTTAAAGAATTCGCCGATCCGGTGGATATCCTCGAATTGAGCCGCCAACAAAGCGAGGGATACGACACCAACGCCCTCCAGGTCCGACGGACCGTCATTGCCCCTTCGAACTTCTCTGAGCCCGCTCGCAGCGCCGCCGAAGGACTCGGACTCGACGTCCGGCCCATCGAACTCGATGAATTATTCTCCAAGGGCGGCGGGGCACCGGTGTGTCTGACCAATCGTCTATGGGGCCTGCGAGCCGATGAAGTCCCCGACGACGCCCTGTGGTCCCATCAGCCGTCCATCGACGACCACACCGATCACTGAGCTCCCGGCACGCCGTCATGCATCGCAGGTCACGTTGAGCTGCCAGCTCTGGAGGGTCCCTTCGTTGCCGGCGGCCATATCACTGACGGTCAAATCCCAGTAGCCGGTCCCCTCGGCGCCGATGAACTCGGCAATGGGCTCGGCATCGACTGTGGCCGGACCGCCGGCTTCGGGACTGAGCGTCTCATTGAAGTTGCCGATAATATCGCTGGAGGAGTCGCCGAAACTCCCGCTGCCGGGACGGGCCTTGAGCACGTGCTCAGTGCCCTCCGGATTACTCAGACGGATGACCAGATCGCCTCGCCAGTTGTGCTCGATATCGATATCCATATTGATATCAGTGATCACGTTACAGCCCTCGACCAACAGGCTGTCGGTGACGCCCTCCGGGTCTGCATCGGGGATATCGACCTGCGGTTCACTGCTGTAGCTCTCTTCGGCGACTTCGGTCTCGCCGAGTTCGAGTTCAAAGCCGTTGTCCAGTTGTTCGCCGGCATCGACGCTCAAAATATAGCGGCCCTCCTCGACCTCTTGAACGACGGTGCCAATCCCACTGCCCAGTGATTGTTGCTCGCCGTCGTGGACGGTCAATCGCCCCTCGGCAAAGGGCAATCCGGCACTGAGCAGAAAGTCCTCGACCACGTCGAGTTCCAGATAGTGGCGGTGGCCGTAGGGCACGTTTTCGTCGGTGCTAAATTCGGTACCCTCCCGATCCAGATCATCGACAAATTCGGCGTCGGAAACCCGATAATCAGTCGTCAGAAACCCGATATCCGTATTGGTGTCGTTTTCGATCTCAAAGGTCAGCGTCATCGAGGAGTCGGCGGCGTACCAGTAGAGACTTCGCTGGCCATCATCGGCGTCTTCGACGACCAATTCGTCGGTATCATTCCACACTCCACCCGGTGTCGAAATCGACGCCGGAAGCCCGAGTTCCTCGGAGTTATTTTGCGAAAACCCGATATACTGGCCCTCATCGATGCTGATCTGGCGGCTGAAGGTATCGCCGGCATCCACACTTCCGCCCTGGCGCAGTGTGGCCTCGTAGTCGGTGCTGTGGCCGATGTCCCGTTCGTAGTCCAGAAACACAAACATCTCGTCGGAGTCGACATCGAAGGTCACCACATCTTGGAGTTCCATGACGTCCTCCAGATAGGTGGGTGTCAGCCAGAGCTGAAATTCGGTGGCCATCTCGTCGGGCACCGCATCAAAGAGCAGCCCCAGTGACGAGGCATCGTCCGGTGCATCGATGGAGTACCAGTTGTGTTCAGTAGCTCGTATATCGCCGGCGATGTCGTCGTCGATATCGAGCGGCTGGGCGTCGGGCGCCTCCAGCACTTCGACGTACCCGACGTACTTCCAATCGGCGTCGCCGGCCGGGGGAGCGGTACCGAGCATCTGCGGCAGATTGGACACCGTCAACTCGTAGCTGTCATCCTCCGGTATCAACAGCGTGCGGCGGGCCTCGACCCCACTTCCCAGGTCGCTGTATCGCTCGTACTCTGCGCTTTCGCCGATCCATTCAAATCCGGGCTCCGGTAGTCCCATCGAAAACACCGACACTTCGATCCACTGACCGACTTCGGCATCGATCCGGTAGTGATCTTCGTCCTGAATCGGTTCGCCGTCGTCGAATTGCGGGGCGTCAATAGAACCGACGAAGACACTGCGGTCGCCGACGTCCTGGACGTCGAGGTCGATCACCTCATCGACGCCGGTGGCGTCGACGTCGGCATTGTCGGCGAGGTCTCCGTAGTAGCTGCTACTTGCCTGGCATGTCCCCTCGGCTTCGATGGTGCCCGGACCGCATTCGAGATCGGAGAGACGCACACAGACCTGGTCAACCACATCAAAGGTCGTGCCCTCGCCACAGGCATCGCCGAAGGGACGACAGGAGACGGCGTCATCGTCATCGTCGAGTTCATCGATCGTATTGCCGCCACAGACCTCGCTCGACGGCCGGCAGCGCAATTCGTGGGCCACCGTGCCCTCGCCGCACTCGACGATGGACTCCGGGACGCATTCCCCGTCGTCATCAAGCGAACCCTCACCGCATTCCAAGAATTCGGGCGCCACGCATTGTCCACTGTCGTCGTCCAACTCCGTGCCGGTCCCACAGTATTGATCGGCCGTCGCCACACACTGCGTTCCATCCGGCGACAGAGTCTGACCGTCGTCACATTCCAATTCCTCCGGAACGCACTCGCCGGAGTCCCCGTCTTCGACGGTCCCTTCTCCGCAATTACCGTCGACCGAATCCTCCCCACAACCGGCGACCATCACGGCAATAAACAGCAATGCGACGGCGACGATCGTTCTTCGTTCCTTCATGACGCGGCCTCTCGTACATCGAATCCATTCACAGCGCCCGATAGCCCGGGCGTACTCGCCAAGCACCATAACGGATTCTCCGACTCAATTCGACACCGCAAAACCAGCGCCCAAACGACGAATACCGGACCCCCGATGGGGCCCGGTGTTATTGACCTATCGATCGCCTCCCGGCGACCGACTGCTCGGAATCACAACTCAACTCTCGCAGGCCAGATCGACGCTCCATTCGGCCAATTCGGCGGTCGTGAAACCGCTTTCGTTGATAATATCAAGGGACCAGACGCCGGTTCCCGGTGTGTTGATCAGGGGGCTAAAGGACTCCACCGGCTCCTGGTCGTCGGGATAGGTCGTCGTCAGGTCTCCACTAAAATCCTCTTCGAAGACCAAGATTGGCTCTGTCAGCCCCGGGGCGTACAGATAGATCGTGATCTGGCTGGACGTTCCCGAGGGCATATCCATGGTCAGCGATATATCGGCGATATTATTGCAATCCTCGACGGCCAGCGCCGTGGATTCAAAGCCGCCGTCCTGAGCGATTTGAAGCGGCGGATCGTAGCTGCGCACGCCCTGACGGAAGGTAATGTCGTTGCCGCTAAACGAGACGTTGAAGTCGTCGACATCGGTCAGCGCCTCAAATTCGATGATATAAGTGCCGGCATCGACGGATGCCGATTCCAAATCGATGCGCTGCTCGCCTTCTTCTTCGACCAGAAGTTCGCGGTTATTGACGTCGCGTACTCGAACCACGCCCTCCTCTTCATCCTCGAAGATAACCGAGAAGTCGTAGATATAATCGGATTGCGGCTGAAAAATCAGGGTATCTCGTTCTCCCTCGTCGATGGCATCTCGGGAGTAGGTATCACTGAAGGCACCGTCGACATCGACAATATCGTAGGGCGAAGAGGCGACGGCATCGACAGCGAGGCCCAGAACGGTTTCCGAACCGGTATTTTCGACTTCCAGGGTGAATTCGCCACTCCCCGGGAAGAGCTCGGCGAGCTCCATTGAACTTACACTCTCTTCCTCAAAGATGACCTGTTGGTTTTCGTTGAGCAGTCGAACCGTAGGAGCCGGACCACTTTCGTATTCGATAGAGCCTGTGAGCACATCGAAGCCGTCGACGTCAAACGTTCGTTCCGTCGTCTCACCGGCATTCAAAAACTCGATGGCCTCGGCTTGCATTTCGAGTTCAAAATCACTGACCGAACTGAACGACCCCCGGGGTCTCATCGCGATATAATGGGTACCCGCCGAAGGGACCACGAAATCGAAGTCGATATCATCATCGGAGAAGCTTCCCGACGCCGTTTCAAGGACCTCCCCTCCGGGAGTGAGAAGTGCGATATCCGGGCGAAATCCGTCCCAGAAACCAACACCGGTGAGATTGGCCGGCGACTTCGTGTCGACAAAGGCAATTCTCCAGTCGCCCTGGTAGAGATCAGTTCCGCCGAGCCAGGCATCAAAACTCGCTGTGCCCTCGGAGGGGACATCGAAGACCGGGACGTCTTCCACCGAGGATGTGGAGATGAAGCTCGTCAACTCGTGGTCGTTGATATTTTGAAATTCCACGAGATATTCACCCGCCTCATGGGCATAAAAGTACTGGCGCCGGGTATCGGAGGTACTGAAACTGGAGCGATTTTCGGCGCCCACTTCCTGGATGGTCTGCTGGAATTCGCCGTCGCGAAAGATCCGGACCCGGGCAATATCGGCCTGGTCGGAGCGATGGGAGATCAGGATGGTCTCGCCGGCGTCGACGTCCAGGTAATGATCGTACAACTCGCCGGAGTCGAGACGTACCGTTCCGCGGGCGTCCATGGCGAAGTCTGTACGATCACCGCTGAAATGACGGGCGTCGACGTGCATGTGGAGTGCTTCGTAGTCGAAGACATCGAGTTCCACCTGATCGCCGGCTTCGAGATCGTAGGTCGCCTCCAATTCACCGGACGTTGACCACAACTCAATCGTCCCCTCCGAGACGTCTTCGCCGATGGTCGATGGAGTCACAAAGAGTTCGTCGAAGCCATCGACGTCCAGATCGTACCAATTGTCCGTGCTATTTCTGAAATCACCGCTGACCTCGTCGTCTTCGAAATCCCAGGAGGCGGCGTCCGGTGTATCGATGACCTCGACGGCGCCGACGTACTTCCAGGACTCGTCGCCAAATGCCTCCGACTGGTCGTGGTCGCTAAGCGAGGTGTTGACCGTCAATTCCATCGTCCCCTCGGCCGGGGTAATCACGGTGCGCGTCGGTGTGCTCGTCAGCCCCGGCATTACGGCGCGCTGCCAATCTCCGAAGGGAGCGTCGAGTCGAAAGCCCGGCGACGGGAGTCCGCGCTGGTAAATTGTGATCTCCAGCCACTCGCCCTCGGTACCCTCCAGTTCAAAGGTGTGGTCCAGGTCTTGGTCCATGGTGCCGGTGAAGACGAAGGTCTCGTCGGCATCGGGCACAATGGGGTCGCCATCGCTGTAATCAATGTCGGCTTCGTCGGCCAACTCGTCGGCGAAACTGGCGTAGGGGATACATAAATCACCGTCTTCGATGGTGTTTTCGCCGCACTCGATTTCCTCGAGGACGACGCATTCGCCGTTAACGACGTCGTATTCGGCGCGTCCCTGGCAGGCATCTTCACTGACCTGGCACTGAGCTTGCTCCAGCTCGGTGCCCGGCCCACAGACATCGTCCGTGAGTTCACAGGTGCCATCGGCGAGAACCGTACCCTCGCCGCAATGGGTCGGATTTTCGACGATGCAGACGCCATCGTCTTCCACCGTTCCCGCACCACAGGTGACATCCGTATCGGCGACGCATTGACCTTCGGCGGAATCGTAGACCGATCCCTCTTCGTCGCAAAACGACCCGGGATCGACGCATTCGCCGGAGGGCGCGACGACGTCTCCGTCGTCGCAGTCGTGTTCGGAGACCACACATTGCCCGTCGTGCAACTCCGTGCCCTCGCCGCACTCCAACTGCTGGGCCTCCTCTCCGCAGGCCGCCAACATCAGGGCGATGGCCAGCAAACCGACCAGGCAAATTCTTTTCATAAAACGACTCATATTGCGTCTCCGGTCTGTTCAACCAGTATTTCGAGCGACGCGGCGTTGCGCTTTGTCGCAGTGGTCATTCTATCGTATTCAATCGCTCCCGCCACCAGTGATGCCACCGACGGCACGTATTTCAATTCACGTTCCACAGGTGAGGTGAAGCGTCCAACTGTGGAGATCTCCGTACTGGGTCCCACTCGTCCAGGTATCTTGAATCGATATGGTCCAAGTCCCCTCTCCGGACTGTCCGATGAAGTCCAGGAGGGCATCGCCGTCCTCAAGATCCGGATCGCTGGGGTAGGGATAGGTTCCGATAATGTCGTTGTCACTACCACCCGACTCGTTGTGGATGCGTGCCTCATCGCCGTTGGGTGCAATAATATCGACGATAAGGTCGCCTCGCCACCAGTGTTCGATATCGACTTCGACCTCGATGTCATCGATTTCGGGACAGGAGCTGATGTCGATGTCATCGCTATAGGATTGTGCGAACGGCGCGCCCGGTGAACTGGTTTCGCTGACCTCAAAAATATCGCTCTCTTCGAATTCCACCTCGAATCCATCGGACAAGGTCTGCGGCGCCTCGATGTATACCACGTGTTCTTTGAGCTCCGGTACGAATCGAAGCATATTCGTCCCATCGGCCACCACTTCATCGCCGTCGTGCACGGAGATATACGCGTCGTCACTGGCGCCCTCGACGCGCACTGCCAGTAATTCATCGTGGTCGATATCAGCCACGACGTAGTGGCGCTGACCACGGGTCAGTGTCTCCGTGTGATCGACGGTCTGAAGATCTCCGTCGTCGATATCAACCGCATCGGACATACCGTCCACGAGGTCGTAGGAGATCGAATCCAGGTCGTCGCCGGTGTCATTTTCCAACTCGACGGTCACCGTCTGAGCTTCATCGGCGAGCCAGTACAGGTAATTTTGGCCCTCATCGGCAATCGAGATGACCAGTTCATCGGTCATCGTCAATTCGTTGCCGTCGTCGTCGTAGAAATAGGCCGAAACTTCCTCGCCCTGGGTATTGAACTGGGAGACACCGACGTATTCGCCGGCGTCGAGGTCGATATCCTCGCTGACCGAGTCATCCTCGGCGAGCGGCTGGCCTTCCTGGCCACCGACGGAATAAGAGTTGGAACTTCCGTAGGCGTGGATCCGGTCGAAGAGCAGATAGAAATCGTCTCCCGGCGGAGTTACCGTCAGACTTGAGTCGTCGAGGGCAATCGATGTCTCAAATGTGGTTTCATCGCTCCAGACCTGCATTTCGCCGTCGGCATCGTCGGGCAGTGCCTGAAAGAGCATCTGGATATTGTCGACGTCGCCCATGTCTTCGAGATAGTAGAGATTGTCGAGGAGTTCGGTGACGTCGCCATCAATGCTTTCATCGAGAATATCCACCGTTTCCGAATCCGGGGCATCGATGAGTTCGACGTAGCCCACGTACTCCCAGTCATCGCCGCCGGCCGGCTCCACCATATCGAGCATCTGCGGCAGGTTGCCGACATGAAAATCATAGGTGCCGGTGGCGGGGGCGACGATTTGACGGGTGACTTCCACACCGGCGCCCAGATCGCTGAGCCGATAAAAGCCTCCCGAATTGTCGAGGTGCGAGCCGTCGATCTCGTAGCCCGGTTCCGGCAGGCCCAGTGAGTAGACGCTGATCTCGACCCAATCGCCGGCGTCGAGGTCCATCTCGTATTGGTCCTGATGCTGAACCGGCTGGCCGTCGACCATCTCCGGCTCGTCGATATTGCCGGCAAAGACGAAGAGTTCACCGCTATCATCGACGTCGATGGTGCCAACGCCGTCGTTGCCGGTCATATCGAGGTCTGGATCATCGGCCAGATCCTGGAAAAAGCCGGCAGAGGACTCGCAAAACCCGTCGACTTCCACGGTGCCCGGCCCACATTCGAGATCGGAGACCGAAATGCACTTTCGCTGGTTGAGGTCAAAGGTCGTGCCCTCTCCGCAGACGCCCTCGTCGGGCCGGCAGTCCACGGCGCCGTCTTGTGGCTCGTCGTCGGCGGTACCGTCAGCGCAGACCGAATTGCTGGGTACGCACTGGCCGTCGAGGACCACCGTTCCCGCTCCACATTCGATGACGACCGCAGGAACGCACTCGTCGTCCTCATCGGTGACATTTTCACCACATGTCAGACCGACGGTCGACGTACAGACGCCCTCGTCTTCATCGTAGTCGGTATTCTCGGCGCAGAAGTGTTCGGCGACGCGCACACAGCGATTTTGCTCTTCGACGTATTGCTCATCGTCGTCACATTCGGGCTGCTCGGCGATGCACTCATTGGCCTCTTCGTCGAGAACGGTACCGTCGGAACATTCAATTTGCTCGACATCGTCCCCGCCACCACAGGCAACCAGTCCGGCGCCGGCAATCGCGACGAGTAATATTTGGATTTTGTGTTTCATATGCGTTCAATGCTCCATAAAACGAGGGCTTACGAAGATCAGCCTTCACAACTGAGTATAACCGACCAACTATCGAGCGTGCCTTCTTGCTGCATCTCATTGTCGCTGACGTGAATCTCCCAGCTACCACTGCCGTTGGCGCCGATCATTTCCAGCAGGTCAATGCCGGCCGACAAGCCCGAATCATCGGGATTGGGATAGGTGGCAGTGATATCATCGTCCGATCCGCCGTCGCGGTCGTGCAAGATGGCGGTATCGCCGGTCGGCGAAGTGACTTCCACAATCAGATCATTGCGCCAAGGGTGGGTAATATTGACCGTCACCTCGATATCTTCGATGTAAGGACAGGAAGAAATGGAGAGACTGTCGCTGACACCGTCGGGGTCATTGTCGGGAATCGCCAGGTCGGGAGATGACGTGGCACTTTCGGTGTACAGCTGGGTCTCCTCGCCGGAGAGGGTGAACCCGTTACTGATCGTATTCAAGGCCTCGACTTCCAGGAAATAAGTGCCGGGCTCGGCCTCGAAAATCGCGGCATTGCGCCCATCGGTGACCTCGTCGCCATCGGCGTCTGTGATCGTCAAAAACGTGTCGGCGCCGCCTGTATCCTCGGTGCGAAAACTGAGGTCGCCGCTGTAATCGATATCCAGCTCGTAGAAGTGGCGGTATCCGCGGGGCAGGGTTTGATCGTAGGTGCTCTGGACGCCACCGGCATCGATATTGTCGAGTACATCGGTGGTGCCTTCCGTCGGTTCAAACGACAGGAAGTCCAGATTTTGTCCCGTCGTATTGTCCAGCTCCAGTGTCACCGTGGTATCGGACTCAGCGCGCCAGTAAAGGCCGAGCTGACCTTCGTCGGCATTCGAGACTTCCAGCTGGCTCGTCGACGCCAGCTCCTGGGTGCCGTCGGAAATGCTCGCACTGAGTGCCAGGCCCTCGAGGTTGTACTGAAAGAGCCCGACGTAGTCGCCGGCGTCGAGATCGAGATCCTCGGTAATCGACTCTCCGGCCACTGCAGAACTTCCGGTCTGGGCCGATACGCCGTAATTGACGTCGGGACCGTAGGCGTATCGGCGATCGAAGGCGACGAAAAACGAGTCGGCCGGCGGCTCGAAGGCAAATGAATCATCGCCGAGTTCGACGGTCGAATCCCTGGTCGTTTCGTCGGTCCAGACCTGAAATTCGGCATCGGCGTCGCCGGGGATTTCGCTAAAGATCATGGCCACCGAATCGACATTGTCGGCGTCGACGGCGTAGTAATTGTCGGAGAGCTCT
>CAYUPT010000011.1:0-19617 GCA_964446725.1 uncultured Bradymonadales bacterium
GACAATGTGCTGGCAGTTTTGCGCCAGAATATCGCCAACGCGCGCCGGGCGCTGTCGGAGATCATCCCCTCCATACCGCTCGACCGCCAGTCCGAATCGACGGCTTCCAATGCACTGAAACAGGCGATTATGACCGATCCGGAGGCCATCGACGCCTCGACACGCGAAAAGCTGGGCATCTTCATCGACGACTACCTCGACGACTGACCGTCTGTTGTCTATACCGACGATGCGCGCCACAGATGGAATTAACCATGCGCAGCGCCCACGCACAGCATAATCTCTGCGCAGATGTCGCACTCATTACGGGAGCACAAAAGATGGCGCTCGATTGTCAACAAACCGTGGATCTCCTCGGCGACTACATCGAAGGCGAACTCGAGGAACAGAAGGCACAGCGCCTCGAACATCACCTCGACGCCTGCCCGAGTTGCGTGGAATTCGTGGAGTCCTATCGTGAGACCGGCGTGTTGTGCCGCAAAGCACTGGCCGTCGAGATGCCCCAGCAAGTCAAGACGACACTTTTCGAATTCCTGCGCAACGAATTACAATCACAGACGCCCTAGCGCATCGACCAATTTTTGGTGGACACGCCGAATTGATACCAGTTCAGGAGAAGACGCCGTGACGAAATTCGACACCTATATGCAAGCGCTGTTGTGGACCTGCAAACACTGCGGCTTCGTCTACGAAGGCGGCCAGCCGAAGCAAAATTGCCCGGTCTGCGAATCCTACAAGACGTCGTTTATCGACATCCCGCAGGATATCGAGGCCAGAGTCCGCGAGGAATATCCCGACAAGTCGTTTAACCACGTCGACTGTCGCGAGATGCGCAAAAAACTGATGAAAGAGGCGGGGGCCGACAGCAAAAATCGAGTCTCGGGCCGAATCAAGCCCACCCTATCGGGAACCAATATCGAACCGTCGTAAGCTCCTGTCCTGACAGGATTTGCGCTCCGTGCCCCTCGCCCCGAGACCCATGACGTGACCCGCAGTGCCACCTCCAGTCCGCTCGCCGAGCGGATGCGCCCCAAGACCCTCGACGAATTTGTCGGCCAGGACCACCTTCTGGCCGACGGCAAGATCCTGGCGACGGCGCTCTCCCAGAAGCGCCTTCCGAGCCTGATTTTGTGGGGACCGCCGGGCTGTGGAAAGACGACGCTCGCCAAGATTTTGGCCGACGAGATCGGCGCCCAATTCCACCCGGTCTCGGCGGTCTCCGGCGGCGTCAAAGACCTCCGCGAAGCCGCCAAACAGGCCGGCGATCTGCGCCGGATGATGGACCAGTCGACCGTGCTATTTGTCGACGAGCTCCACCGCTTCAACAAAGCCCAGCAAGACGCGCTATTGCCGCACGTCGAAGATGGAACGGTCATCCTGGTCGGAGCCACCACCGAAAACCCGAGTTTCGAGGTCATCTCGGCGCTCCAATCCCGGTGTAAGACGCTGGTACTGGAACCCCTCGACGATCCACATATCGGCACCGTCGTCGATCGAGCACTGGGCGACGAAGAGCGCGGCCTCGGCAGGCGCGACATCGACGTCGACAGCGCCGCTCGCGACGCCATCATCCAGGCCGCCGAAGGCGATGCCCGCACGGCATTGAACACGCTGGAATTGGCCGCCGACGCCGCCGAAAACAGAAGCAACGACGCCCCTGCGACCATCAACCACGACGACGTCGAAGAGGCCCTCCAGCGCCGCGTTATCCGCTACGACAAAGACGGCGCCGAGCACTACAACAACGTCAGCGCCTTTATCAAAAGTATGCGCGGCAGCGACCCCGACGCCGCCGTCTACTACATGACGCGCATGCTCGAGGGCGGCGAAGATCCGCTCTTTATCCTTCGGCGCATGGTCATCTTCGCCAGCGAGGATATCGGCAACGCCGACCCCAAAGCGCTGCGCGTGGCACTGGACGCCACCGAGTCGTTCCGGTTTATCGGCATGCCCGAGGGCGTACTTCCCATGACACAGGCCGTCACCTATCTGGCCTGTGCTCCCAAGTCGAATGCGGCGCTCACCACCTACGGCAAGGCCCGAAAAGACGTGCTCAACCACGGCAATTTGCCGCTTCCCAAAAAGATATTGAACGCTCCGACCCACAGCCTCGAAAATCTGGGCCACGGTCGAGGCTACAAATACCCCCACAATTTCGACGGCAACTACGTTCCCGGAGAGGACTACTTGCCCGACGAATTACAGGGCCGCACCTACTACGAACCGTCGGACTCCGAGGCCATCCCCCGGCCCCCCGGACGCGACGACGAAGACTGAATGACCCGCCCATTTAGAGCGCGCCCCGCCTCATCACCGCCCATACGAATACGAGTAGGGAATCCGAAAGTGGCCCTGTACGTAAAACTGGCCGATATGCCACAACGAGTGCTGGTCGAAGCTGCCGGCTGCGATCAGGTTTTCGCTAAGTGGCTGCGGTGGAGCGTGGAATTGGGAGGCCCAGCCGAAGCTGATCAAAAAGCGGTCGGTCACCGGGACTTCGAGGTCGATATTGATCTCGATGCCCGGTCGGGCGAAAAAGTACGGGGCGTCCACCGATTCCGATCCAATATACATCAACGTCCCGATCAGGGAGGCTCCGGCGGAGAGCCGAAAGGGCTCGCTGATCGGCGCCAGTCCAACTCCGATGAGCGACCAGGTCGCACCCCAGGCCTGGGCGTCGCCGATCGGTGGCGACAGATGTAGCGACGACGGGATGGCGGCCAGCACACCGGGCCGATAGCGCACTTCGCCCATCTGTTGGATCTGGCTGCGGTACTGCCCGGGCACCAGTCTCGGGTGTCGGTCGACGAGATCGGAGTCGATGACGGCCGTCACATCGAGACGAAGGCCGCTGTAAACGGGCTGGTCGTCGAATAAGGCCCCGCCCCAGCCGACTTCGCCATCGACGACGGGACTGGCCAGCATACTGCCTGTCGGCCCCACGCCGACCTGGACGGGAACTTCCGCCGTCCCGCGCTGCTGGGCGTCGGCGTCGACAGTCCACAGCCCGACGGCGGCCACCGTTGCAGCGGCCAACAACTTCGACATCCACGTCATCTTCAACATCGGCTCCTCACAGCGCTTTTCGGTAACTGTAGCGTTCTGGAGTATTTGACGTAGCACACCGCGATTCATTCATTGAACGCTTCCCTGGGCCCTGACCCAGGGCGAAAATCGTACGTCGCTTCCTCCGGTCGCGACGTATCGGGATTCCGGCGTCAATTTGTAAGCCCTACTTCCCGTACAGATAGTCGTACATCGAAAATAGCGCCACGCGCTTGACGTACCCCAGCGCGATCAACGCCTCGTAGCTATCAATGGGCCCATCCCGGCGAGCGTCGACGATATTTTCGACGCCGCGAACGTCGATGCCGACGTCCTCGTCGAGTTCCCGGAATGACGCATTATTCACCAATTCCAGAATGGCATTGACCACCGGAAAACAGGTCGACTCCACCCAGCCATAGTCGTCGATTTCGCTATCCGGGCAGCGTCCCCAGACGAAGAGATAGTCGTAGACGTCGCGAATATCGAAGTGGCGCATATCGGCCCGCTCACGGAGGTCGTCGTAGTCCTCGAAAGGTCGCTCCATGCGGGCGTCGTCGATGGATTCGATAACGCCCTCGCGCATCCCCATCCAGTTGTCGAGTACGAAGGGCTCGCCGTATTTGGAGAGCCACTCGGTGACCTGCTCTTCGACGGGTTCGCAATCCTCGATGACCTGACCATCGTCGCCGACCTCGTCGTCGCACCGCCCCAGCCGCTGGAGGCTCTCCTCCGGATAGAAATAGTCGGCGCCGACGATGTCGGCCTCGCTGAAGTCGAGCGACCAGTCATTGGCGCCCCCGCACTGCGGATAATGCATCAGCGACTCGTCGTCGTAGCTCGTTCCCGGCCGGTAGTGATAGTCCTCAAAGCACCGATACAATCCGGCCTCGCTGCGGGTGTGCTCGTGGCGAAAGCCGAGTACATGGCCCAACTCGTGGCGCATAATGCCCTGGAGACTCAGGTTTTGCATGCTCGGATTGCGGCTGGCGTCGTCGATATTGGCCAGGTGAACCCGCACGTCGCGGTCGCGGTTCTGAAAGCTCGGAAAGAAGGCCCGCGCCATGTACGGAGCTTGTGATTCGGCGGGCTTGACCGGAAATAGAACGTCGTCGTTGTCGATGGTGCAATTGTCGTTGTGCTCGTCGAGATAGGGAAATTCGACGGCGGCAAAGACCTCCCAATCCCGGGCGGCATCGACGGTGGCCTCCTCCACTTCCCGGTGGCGATCGCCGAAGGAGTCGCTGACGCAGAAGCTGAGTTCAAAGCGCTCGTCGCCGTACCACAGGTCGTCGTCGCGCTCCCGGCGATTGACCGACAGCTCCAGGTGTTGTCCGTCGCTGTCGACGTGCTCGTCGTAGAATTCTCGCAGTCCCTGCCAGCCGCCGTCGATGGGTGTGTCCCCGTCGACGACACAGACCCGTCCGTCGGACTCGCAGTACACGTAGTCCAAAAACTCCTCGAATGTCTGCGGCCAGTCGATGATATCGCCCTTTCCGGTGGGCTCCATGACCGTCGACTCCGACGTCGGAAGTTGTTCCGTCGATTCCGTCGCTGGAGCCTGGGAGTCACCGTCATCGATACATCCGCTCATCACCAGCGCAATCATTGTCATCAACACCGCGGGGCCAAATTTTCGCATCGTCAATCTCCTCGATTTAAAAAGTCATGGTCGCCTACCACCTCCACAACCATTGTCGACGATTGGCCCCTGAATTGTTCGTGGCGATCTCGATCACCGCCGGCGATCGCCGATTGCAACACTGGTCTTTCGCCCAGATGTGCTTACTGATAAGACATCGCCTCGTAGCAATAGTAATGCCCCGGACTGACTGGTGTATCGTCGGCTCCCGTCTCTATTTTCACCCCGAGGATCTACTTCGATGCAAGAGCGAAATCTGGCACTGGAACTCGTCCGCGTCACCGAAGCTGCCTCCATTGCCTGCGCCCGATCGATGGGCCAGGGCAAACCGGAGTACAGCGATCAACTGGCCGTCAACGCCATGCGCGCGGCCTTCGACTCCCTGCATATCGACGGCACAGTGGTGATCGGCGAGGGCGAGCGCGACGAAGCGCCCATGTTGTACATCGGAGAGCGCGTGGGCCGTCGCGCTGAGCGCGACCCGGCGATGGATATCGCCCTCGACCCGCTGGAGGGCACCAGCATCTGCGCCTACGGACGCCCCGGCGCCCTGTCGGTCATCGCCATGGCGCCGGAGGGCTGCTTTCTAAACGCCCCCGATATCTACATGAATAAGATCGCCGCCGGACCGACCGGTCGCGGCGTCATCGACATCACCAATACGCCGACGGAAAACCTGCGAAACCTCGCGGAGGTCAAGGGCGTAAATGTCGAAGACCTGACGGCCGTGGTATTGGACCGGCCGCGACACGAGGAATTGATCAGCGCCATCCGCGGCACGGGAGCACGCATCCGGCTTATCGGCGACGGCGACGTCGACGCCGCCATCTCCACCTGCAAAGAAGAAACGGGCATCGACATCCTTTTTGGCATCGGCGGCGCTCCGGAGGGCGTGCTCGCCGCCGCCGCGCTGCAGTGCATGGGCGGAGAGGTCCAGGGCCAGTTGATGTTTTATGAAGATGCCGAGCGCGAAAGGGCCCGGGAAGTCATGGGAGACGACGCCGATATCGAGGCCGTCTTAAGCTGCGAAGATCTGGCTCACGGCGAAATCCTATTTGCCGCCACCGGCGTCACCGGCGGTGATATGCTCGAGGGCGTCCGCTTTTTCCGCGGCGGAGCCACGACGGACTCCCTGGTAATGCGCTCCAAATCGGGAACGGTCCGCCGCATTGAGGCCGACCACAATTTCGACCGCAAACCGGCCTATACGCTCGAGGGATATCACGAAAAAATGGAGGCCATCGATTGAGCGTCATCGATCCCGGCAGGTGAGTCTCCGGTCGCCGGTTTGAGCACCTGCGACCGGAGCTTCTCGACCTCCGCCGGGATGCCGTGTCACGCTCCGTGGCGGATCTCCATGATGTCTCCGTCTTCGACGACGTAGTCCTTGCCCTCCAGGCGCAATTCGCCGGCCTCGCGGATCGCCGCCTCGTCGCCGTGTCTCTCAAGTGCTTCCACGGTGTAGACTTCGGCGCGGATGAAGTTGTCCTCGAAGTCGCTGTGGATCGCTCCCGCGGCCTCCGGCGCCGTCGCCCCTTCGGGAATCGTCCAGGCGCGAATCTCTTTTTCTCCAGCCGTAAAAAAGCTGTGGAGACCGAGCAATTTGTAGGCACCGCGCACCAGAACGTTGAGTGCCGGCTCGTCGATCCCCAGACCGTCGAGCATCTCGCGACGCATCTCGTCGTCGTCCATATCGGCCAGTTCGGACTCGATGGCCCCGGAGAGCATGACCATCCCCGCATTTTGTTCCTCGGCGAGTTCGCGCAGGGCATCGACGTGGGGACTCTGCCCGTCGAGGTCGTCGTCGCTGACGTTGGCCACAAATAGCACTGGCTTCGCCGTCAGCAGATGACAGTCGCGGATATACTCCCACTCCGACTCGCTGAGGTCGATGCTTCGCGCCGTCTGGCCCGACGCCAGTGCGTCGTACATCCGCTCCAGCACCTCGACGCGCTCAATATCTTCCTTTTCACCGGACTTGGCGCTTCGCCGCGCCTTTTCGAGCCGGCCCTCGATGGTCTGGAGGTCGGCCATGATCAATTCGGTGTCGATGATTTCGACATCGCGCACCGGATCGACATCGCCCTCGACGTGGGTGACATTTTCGTCGTCGAAACACCGCACGACGTGCAAAATGGCGTTGACCTCGCGGATATTGGCCAAAAATTTATTGCCCAGCCCTTCGCCTTCGGAGGCGCCGCGAACCAATCCGGCGATATCGACGATTTCCACCGACGCCGGGATCACCTCTTCGGTCTCGATATGCTCCTCGATGATATCGAGACGCCGATCGGGCACCGGTACGATCCCGACATTGGGATCGATGGTACAAAAGGGGTAGTTTTCGGATTGCGCCTCGGCTTCCGTCAGCGCATTAAAGATCGTCGACTTGCCCACATTGGGCAGTCCTACTATTCCTGCAGTAAGGCTCATTGTGATGGTCTGTCGTTTCGAGAAAGGCTACCGCGAGGTCCAACAGCGCGTTGCGACCTGTCGAGAACCGGATTTGTAGTCCAAATCTCCGACCCTCGCAAGCGACAACGCGTGTTTACATTTAAATGTTCCGACCGGTCTCTGCTCGCCAGCACCGAGCAGAGAAGTCGTTGTTCCAAACGCTGTTGAGGTTCCCATTATGCCCAATATCCACCACGCCGAAATGACGCTTCTGGTCAAACGAGAAAAGGAGTTGCAGCGCAAACTGGAGAGTCTGCGCGACGACTTCGGCACCTGGAAAGAGCGCGTCGAACTCGCAAAAGACGCCGGCCGCGACGAATTGGCCGAAAAGGCATTGGGCCGCATCCAGTCCCTTCGCGGCGAAGCGCGCAGCATCAAGAGCGAACTCCAGGATATCGTCGAGCAAAAAAAGGAGCTCCGAAAGGAGAGCAAAATGCCCACCGGCCAGGAAAATCGCCGCGCCGAAGCCCTGCTTCGAAGTTTCAAGGAGTCCGGTCTCGTCGACCCCGATGAAGCACAGCTTCAGGCCGACATCGAAGAGGCCTCCAAAGACGACGACGCCGCACTGGATGCGCTCAAAGCCAAAGCCGGCGTCGACGCCGGCACCGACGGCGATTCCAGCGGCAACAACGAACCTGGAGAGTCTTCCAAGTCGGCTTCCGACGGCGATCCCGACGCAGAGCTCGACGCCGAATTGGCCGCTCTTCGCGCCAAGATGGGCGACGATACCGGTGGCGGTGACGACGATATCGACCTCGGCGACCTGGAGCGCGAATTGGCGGACGACGACTGAGCGACAATCTTTGATTGCCCCCGCCCTCTTGGGGCGATCTCCGGTTTGTGGTAATCGCGGTAGTAGATCGTTTGCGCCTTTGATGCGCCCACCGCCGACCAGCGACTCCAGACCAGCGACCCCAACGTGTCTGACGGACCTTTCGATATACCGAGTATTCGCGGCCGGATCACCGAGCGACTCCAGCAGGCGGCGGCCCGAAATGCCGACGACGAACCGCTGGAATTTCCCGACAAGCCCGGCGACGTCATGCTGCGCGACGCCGACGAACGCGGCGTCGTCGCCCTGGCATGCCTGCTGTTGGAAAACCTGCGCGAACACGGCGGCACCCGGGCTCAGGGCCGGCCACTCGACAACGTGCTGCGTCGCCTTCTGGGGACCTTCGGCCCCAAAGAAGTCATGGACATTGAGGTCGAGGCCTACGAGATTCTGCTGTGGATCGGCAGCGCCATCGACGACGAATGGCAGCCCGACGACATGCCCCAAGACCCCGGTGATATCGACCACACAGCGAGTCACAGCGAGCTGGTTCGCTGGGCCATCGCCGGCGGTGTCGACCTGGAACTCGACTACTACAGCAGAAGCCGCGGCGAATTGACCCACCGCCGCATCACGCCCATCAGCCTGGAGGCCGAAACCTACCTCCACGCCTACTGTCATCTGCGGCGCGACGAGCGAGTCTTTCGCATCAGTCGCATCGGCGATCTGGAACCGGTCGGCGGCTGGCCGAACCCGCCCAAGCAGGAATCGCCGGACGGTGGCGGCGGAGACACCGACGACGGAACCACCGACGGCGGCGTCGACTCCGATGGCAATTCAGTCCCCGCCGATGACGACGAGGACGATGGCGACGACAGCCAGATGACGCTCCTCGGCGATTGACCCCGCCCCATACTTGCCTCGAGCCCCCACTCCGAGATGATCGACCACTTTATCGATGGCGAATTCGTCGAGCCCAGCTCCGGCGACTACTTCCCAAACATCAATCCCGCCACCGGCGACCACATCGGCGATGTCGCCGAAGGCGACGCCGCGGACGTGGACCGCGCCGTCGACGCCGCCCGCAGGGCCTTTGACGGCCCCTGGCAGGCGATGAGCAAGCGCAAGCGCCTCGACGCACTGGAGCGCGTCGCCCACGGCATCCGCGCTCGCTTCGACGAATTTCTCGATGCTGAAATGCGGGATACCGGAAAACCACGCAGCTTCGCATCGAAAGTCGATATCCCGCGCGGCGCCGCCAATTTCGAGTTTTTCGCCAATATCGCGCGCAGCCTGGATGGCAAATCCTATCAGACCGAAACCGGCGATGGGGCCGGCGCCGTTCAGTACACCACCCGCGACCCACTGGGCGTCGTCGGCGTCGTCTCCCCCTGGAACCTGCCGCTGTTGCTCTTGACCTGGAAGGTCGCCCCGGCGCTCGCTGCCGGCAACTGCGTGGTCGTCAAACCCTCGGAGGAGACGCCGTCGACGGCCTCTCTTCTGGCGGAAGTCTTTGCCGACGCCGGCGTGCCCGACGGCGTCTACAACGTCGTCCACGGATACGGACCCGATTCCGCCGGCCAGGCGCTGGTCCAACACCCCGGCGTCGCCGCCATCACCTTTACCGGCGAGACGTCGACGGGCTCCCAGATCATGCGCGACTGCGCCGACGACATCAAAAATATCTCCTTTGAACTCGGCGGCAAAAACGCGTCGATCGTCTTTGCCGACGCCGACTTCGAGGACGCCGTCGCCGGCACCGCTCGGTCGACCTTCTCGAATACCGGCCAGGTCTGCCTTTGCTCGGAGCGCGTCTACGTCGAACGGCCGATCTACGAGCAATTTGTCGACGCCCTCAAAACCCGCGCCGAACACCTCACCATCGGCGATCCCTTCGATGGCAAAACCGAAATGGGACCGCTCATCAGCCACGGCCACCGAGAAAAGGTACTCGGCGCCTACGAAAAGGCCCGAGATGCCGGCGCCACCGTCGTCACCGGCGGCTCGGTCCCCGACCTCGACGGCGCACTCGCCGAAGGCGCCTTCGTCGAACCCACCATCTGGACCGACCTGCCGGAAGACGCCTGGGTCAATACCCACGAGATCTTCGGGCCCGCCTGCCACATCCGCCCCTTCGACACCGAAGACGAGGCCATCGAATTGGCCAATGACACCGATTACGGACTGTGCGGCGCCGTCTGGACTCAGAACCTCAGTCGCGCCCACCGCACGGCACACCGCGTCAACGCCGGGCTCGTCTGGGTCAATAGCTGGTTTCTTCGCGATTTGCGCACCCCGTTTGGCGGCGTCAAACTCAGTGGCATCGGCCGCGAAGGTGGACGCCATTCCCTCGACTTTTACAGCGAGACGAAGACGGTCTGCATCAAGTTGTGAATCCCACCGATCGCTGCCGAAACGTGACCCCAACTTCCGAATTGCGAACCCCATGAATATCATCCTCCCCGACCGCCCCGGCGCCCTGGCCAACTACCCGCACGCCAGAAAGGCCGGCGATACGCTCTATATCTCCGGAATGTCCTGTCGACAGCCGGATGACTCCCACGTCGGTGTCACCATCGACGACGACGGCACCATCCACCGCGACATCGCCGTCCAGACCCGGGCTGTATTCGACAACTTAAACGCCGTTCTCGACGCCGCCGACGCCTCACTGGAAGACGTCGTCGACCTCACTGTCTTCCTCCTCGACATGGACGACTACGGCGACTTCAACGAGGTCTACAACGAGTACTTCGACGCCCAGACCGGTCCCACACGCACCACGGTGGCCGTCGACGAACTTCCCCACCCCAATCTGGCTGTCGAATTCAAAGCCGTCGCCTACCTCGGCGATTGATCTCTTTTAGCTGACAAAAGACCCTTCACCACCGATACGAGATCGACGGGGTCGCATCCGGAGTATGAAGCCAGATTCAAGCAATGCACCGATCCGATTTTCCCGTTCGGTAAAACCACACCTTTAAACTCCACTCGTCCAGCAAAACTTTACCGTTCGGTAAAAAACCGCTATCGTTTCTCTAGCGTAAATGGCTTATTTTACCGAACGGACATATGGCACCTTCGTCAAATAACGAGCCACTGGTCGCCAGCAACGTCGACGACCTCGGTCAGGCCATCCGGTCTGCTCGAAAACGACAGGGGCTGACCCAGCAACAATTCGCCGACATTGTCGGCGTTGGTGTCCGCTTCCTTTCCGAACTGGAGCGAGGTAAATCAACTGCCGAAGTGGGACTGGTGCTCCGCGTCCTGTCCGGTGCAGGTTTCGACGTTGTGCTCCAGCCACGGAGCTGGTCATCACCGGCCGGCCTATCCTCTATGCCGGACCGCGATGAGGAGAGCCATTGAGCGATCTCAACGTCCAGTATCAGGGTAAAATCGTCGGAAGAGCCGTCGCCGACGACGCCGGTCGATTTGCCTTCACCTACGCCGGCTCATGGCTCGACAGCCCCGATGCATTCCCCATCAGCGCCAACCTTCCGATGAATCGCGAAAAGTGGCCGGCCGACCGGGCCCACCCATTTTTCGCCAACCTCCTTCCGGAAGGACTGGCTCGCCAAAGCACCTGCGAACAACTCGGTATCAGCCCCGACAATGACGTCGCCCTCCTCAACGCCCTCGGCGATGACACCGCCGGAGCGTTCCGCTTCGTTCCCGTCTACAAATCAGCCCCCCGAAACAAGCGGGAACGCCAACCGATCAGCGACACAGAACTTAAAGAATGGGCCGAAGGCGCACCGGCACTGCCCAGTGACCCTGATCACCGGCCTCGCCTTTCTCTCGCCGGGGCACAGCACAAGACATCGGTGGTCCTGACCGACCATGGCTATGCACTTCCAGCCTCCGGGGAGCCGAGCACACATATCCTGAAGTTCGAATCTCCGAAATTTTCCCACCTGGCGGCAAACGAATTTCTCACGACCAGGTTTGCTGCCGAACTCGATATCGATACCGTCCACTCATCGCTCGACGACCAAACGTCGCCTCCGATCCTGGTGGTCAAACGCTACGACCGAAGCGACACCGACAGCGACAACCAAATACGCCGAATTCATCAGGAGGACTTCTGCCAACTACTCGGCATCCTTCCATCCCGAAAATACGGGGTGGAGGGCGGACCGACGATCGGACGTGTCGCAACGCGACTGCGCCACCTGTCATCTGCTCCCGCCGCCGATGTCCTGAAACTGCTCCGGTGGGTCATCTTTTGCGCTATCTCCGGAAATGCCGATGGACACGCAAAAAACCTGTCCATGCTCTACTCCAAGAGCGGCATGCTGCTGGCTCCCGCCTACGATCTCGTATGTACGCGAACCTACTCGCGATTGACCCCCAATATGGCCTTTGCCATCGGCGGCCAGCGCAATTCTGACCGGTTATTGACGGAACACTGGGAACAATTCGCCGAAGATGTCGACGTTCGGCCCCGACTGGTTTTTCGTGAACTCCAGGACTTCCTCACCAACGCTGATGACGCCCTCGGTCGCGCCCGCGACCAGCTACGCGAAGAGATTGGTGAAACACAGGCCGGCCAACAGATCTCGCGTACGATTCGAAAACGAATTCGCGCTATACGAACTCATATCTAACGGCCTCCTCTGCCCCCTTCACTGGAATCTCCAGACAGCGCTATCCGAAACACAGCGCACCAGAGGAGCGCAGCGACGGCTAAGGGGGCACCGGAAAACCCCGTACCGCCGCCCGGCACCACAACGCTCCTCCACCGCTCCGCGGCACTCATCCGAGCATAAAGGAGCTGGCTGAGCGCGCCTATGCGAGCGAAGTCGGAGGGGTCGACAGCCATCTCAATTTTACAGCTCGAGTTATGCTCCCCGACAGGTCTCGTTGACCACCTATTCAAGAGCTGTGGAGTCGCCTCCTCGAGCTCCTTCACCACCGACTCAAGGTCGATGGGGTCGGATAACCTCGGCTATGCAATGCCTCGATACCCCCGGCGCCATCGCTACATGCTCCCTATCCGCCAGATCCGAGGTTCTGCGGCTCCGAAAAGGACCCGATATGCTTGTACTATCGGGGAATACGCCTTGTGAGCTAACAACCGAGCGCACTTCACAGCAATTCGGTGGCGGGCATGTCTATGCCCCCGCTTCGCGTGTACTGACACCGAATCTCCGCGCAGCTATTTATTCAACTTCTTGAGAAGTCGAAACAGGCCAAATAGACCGCCCCGTCGTCGTCGCGACCCTCCTCGCAGTGCGATGAGCGCCAACGCCACAATGATAAAAAGCACTGCGCTGACCAGCGGGTGATTTGTGACCATCTCCGATATCGTCTGTTCAACACCATCCATCAGATTCTCCTCGGCAAAAATTCCTCCGCATGCGCTCAACGTTGGGTCCCAACACTACTATTGGCGGGGCTACTTTCCAGTCTACTGGATTGCTTCACGCCGTCCCAGCCGCATAAATCCCCGGGGAAGACTCCGGTGACCGGGTCGGAACGTCACTCAAAGAGTCCTTCCAGCTCCTGGAGGCCGGCATCGATCTCGTCCTGGGCCTCCTCGTCGACTGCTTCGCCGCGCTCCAATTCGGAGGGCCAGCCCAGAAGCGTCTCCAGCAGCGCCTCCTCGATGGCGTCGCGACTTCCGGGTCCGATGCCGCGGATCGACAGCAGATCGTATTCTCGGGCCGGCAAATCCATCACGAGCCTGGGCTCAGTCCCCACATCCGCGTTTTCCAGCGCCGTCTCAATGCGACCGGCGGCGCGTCCCCGATTGGCCAACAACTCCGACAGCGGCATCTCGGATACCACAGGATGAAAGAGATCGGTCATGACTGCGTGAAGCTCCCGGTAATCCGGTTTCAAAATCTTGGTGGCCCCTTCCGTCGGATGTTCCAATGCGAACTCCACGAGTCCGACCCAGCGAAGTCGCTTGCGATGTCGAGCCACGGCCTCATTGAATTCCGTCGTCGACTCCTCGTCGAGTTCGTCACGCCTCGACTGGACCTGACTGATCGTCTGATGGCGACTTATCCCAGTCGCCTCGTGCCAATCGTCATCCAGATCGAGAAGTCCGACCCGATGACTGGACTGCGGCGGATAGCGATCGATGCGAAGCGACCCATCGCGGCCAATCCCCATCAACTCCAGACACTCCGTATCGGAGACCAATTTTGTGAGCGCCGATTCCTCGATGCGGTCGCCGCGAAACCGCCCCGCACTTCGCGCGGCATCCCGACGCACACCGTCGAGCCGCTTCATCAACTCATTGTCGATCCACTCCCGGTCGGACGCCGCCAATCGAAGATGCCACATCGACGAATTACTCGACATCGAGCGCCGCAATTTCCGAATCACCGACAGGCGAAATTTCTTGGGGAATGTCGACCGCTGGGCCGGCGGCAAAAAGTAGTGTTCTTCCAGTCCACACTGCTCCCAATCGGGCCGCAACGCCTGGGTCAGCACGTCGCGGTGGTATTCGATGGTCTGAAACGCTCCGTCGTCGTGCCAACCGCGGTCATCGGCGGTTTCGCCAAGCCGCGTTGCGCCCTCGTCAGCCAACCCGAAGGCAAAGGCCAGCGCCGGTGTCTCGTCGCGCACCACATGCCATCCCGCATAGCTATCACCCTGGCGCGGCCGGACCGGGTCGCAATTCCCATTAAAAACCCCGGCGGCTGTAAATTCCTCGCTGGCGTCATCGACCACCGGCTCCCAGACCGAGGCTCCATCGATGCTCTTCGACGCCTCCACACAGCGCCAGGCCCCGAAAGAACTGGACTTCAGACGGCGGTGAAGCGACTGATTGGCCGCCGCCGCGACCCGCCGAAGGCGCTTTTCAAACCCCCGTCTACTCCCGCCGAGGTCTCGAAGCCCCCAAAAGGTGTAGGAGCTCAAGAGTCGCAGCCGGGGAGAGTCGGAATCCAATTTCAGTCCCGGCTCCAGCGACCGCGCAAGCTCGCCGACCGCCGAGTATGCGGAGTCGTTGATAAGCCGATTGTGAGCCTCCACACAGCGCTCGCGAAGCATCAGGGCCTGGGCCCGAAAACTCTCTACTCCTGTCGACATAGTCGTTCTCGCTATTGGTAGACCGATTGATATCGCCCATCGCTCACCGATGGGTTGGCACACCGTATTGCCCCCCGATCAGCCTTGCCGCTCGATGATCTCCATATGCGACAGCCTTCCCGCGAATTCGCCGGGGCGAACGCATCGCACAACCCACCGGTGCAACATCTCATCGGGTACAAAGCGCTTCCAGGGGCCGGCCTGCAGTGGGTTGAGCAATTTCTTGTACCCCCTCTGGAGCCAGTCTCGAACATCTTCTTCGATCTCTTCGGGATAGCCGAAATCCTCGGGGAGCTCGCCGCGGCGAAGTCGGCACTCCGCAAAAAAGGGACCCATCTTTTTGACCGTGAAGTTGCGTTTTCGCATCAATCCGGCCAGCAATTTGCCCCACAAAGTCCCGAAAAAGTGATGGACTCTCCAGTGGCGCGGACCATCGGGAATGACGCGCAGTTCGTAATCTCCATGACCGATAAAACGCGCCAGATCCCGGGCCAACTCAAAGGAGTATCGCGGTCCGGTGCGCGATAAAAATTCGGGATCGCCCTCCAGATCGCCGTCCTCGACGTAGACCCGTCGGTCGCGAACGCGGGTCACCTGTCGGTGCTGACCGCCGAGCAAAAGCCCCTCGCCGGCGGACTCGCGGCGCGCCTTTTCCTCGGGATTCCAGCGAGCGGTTCCGATTTTACGCCCCGTCGCCTCATCGACGACCTCGACCTCCTGTTCGGCGTCGATATGAGCGTGAATCTGGCCGTACTCAAAGGCCTTTTCGGCCGGTTCATCGGCCACGTAATGCCCTCCGGAGTCGGCGTACAGATACCCATCGTCGAGCATGGTCTGTAGGATCTCTTCGCAATCAGCGACGGTCCACAACTGGCGGACTTCGCCGGGAAGCCGGGCGTGCAATGCCGCGGCGGTGACCCAACCGTCGGGGTTTTGAAAGATCAATGACACCGCCTGTTGAGCGATAATGGAGGGCCGGAAGACGACGGGTTCCGGAAATAGACGGCCCTCTTCGGCACACTCGATCATGTGCTCGAAGCGCGTTCGGTCGAAGCCCGACGAATACAATCCGGTGACCTGAATGGGCCCACCGCGGCGATTACTCCGGCCGACTCGCTGGGTAAAGGAAGCGACATTGGGCGGTGGATTGATCAAAATCACGCGATCCACATCGCCGATATCGACGCCGAGCTCGAGGGTCATCGTCGCCACACAGACCCCGGACGGCGCATTGAGAAATTGCTCCTCCGTGCGCAATCGCTCCGATTTCGACAGACTTCCGTGGTGAGCAAAGACCCGCCGATCCGACAAATTAGCCGTCATCCACTCCACTTCTTTTCGCGTATTGGCAAATACCAGGACCTTCGAGCCCGGCGCTTCGTCGAGTTCGTCGGCAATAGCGTCGACGGCATTCATCAATGTCACCGTCTGCGCAAGTCGGGGTTCCAGGACCCGGTCGCGGCCACCGCTTACGGAGACCACTTCGCTGTTGCCTCCCGCGTACTGGCGGGCCAGTCGCTGCGACTGGGCCGCCGTCGCCGACGCCGCACAGATCTGAAGGTCCGTACAGAACGCCCCGAGCCGGGTCACCAGCGTACGCAGATGGTCGCCTCGGCAATCGCCGTCGAGTAGATGCAATTCGTCGAGCAACAGTCCCTGGATGTGACGCAGAGAGGCCGGCCGGCGACTGAGCATGGAGTCGAAGGACTCCGGCGTCGTCACCAGCAATTCCGGCGGATCGGAACCTGCAAATGACGGCGAATCCCCGGTTTTGCGGTCGCATTTCCAGCCGCAATTTTGAACCGGTCTCAAAATGCGGCGATGCAGGTCATTGCACAGCGCGCGGGTCGGGCAGACCACCAGAATCCGCGGTCCCGGCGCGTTGCGATCCAGCGCGATGAGGCGCTCCATCATCGGCCCCAGGACAGCCTCTGTCTTGCCGGACGCCGTCGGAGCGCACAACACCACCGAGCGCCCCTGGACAATGGGCTCGATACTGGCCCGCTGCGTCTCCGTCAGGCGACCAAAGCGGCCAAAAAAGCCGTGCCACGTATGCGGGAGTAATTGTCTGGCCTTCGATTCATCGACCATCGTAGGTCTCGGGTCATCGGTTTCGGGTCGTCGGTCTCACGGCGAAATATTACCTCCCGTACATCTGCCGGAGCTGCTGAATGACCTCCGGCATCTGGTCGCGGCGAAATGTCGACAGGTCCAGAAACTCGACGACGAATTTCATGGCCTGCCGTGGGTTTTCGATATAGCCGGAGTGCAAAAGCCCGGACACCAACTTGCACAGCGCGCCCTCCATTTTGTCGTTGATGTCGGCGTCGGCGCGCGCCCGTCGGTAATGACTGGTGACCTCGGTGGCCAGCGACCGGTAATCGTCCATTTCCAGCCGACTCAACTCCGCGATTTGTTCTTTCGGCACCGCGCCCTGGAGGGCCTCTTTGCCCTCCGTATTGGGCGTCATGGCGAAGACGGTATACAGCCCGCTTTCGCGGCCGTAGCGCGGCGGTAGGTCCTGCAAAATGCCGTAGCCTCCCAGATCCAGGTCCTCGCGCGAAAAGGGCACCGGCGTCTCATCGTCACCAATTGACGCCCAGGCCAGCGACTTGAACCAGATTTCTGCGTACTCCCGGTTCTGGGCCGACAACAGCGAATAAAATTCGGCTTCGTCAATAAGAACCACGAGCCCCGCATAGCCGACCTGGCGGATCATCGACGCCAGACCACTGAGAATATAGCCGTAAATCCGCGGCCACGGCCGGTAATCCATCAGGCTGAAGATCCGGCCCTGGCGGCCGACCATCTTCCGCAGGATATCATCGATATCCCGGTTTGAAATCGTGGGATGACCCTCCAGCCAGTTAAATAGAAGCGTCAGGCCGTAGTCGCGCTCATCATCGGACAGCTCCGGGACTGCGCGGCGCCGACCGTTGTCCTCGCCCAGTCCGATGGCCCGGAAGTAGCGAAGGGCCGGCGTCAGATACAGGTGAGCGCCGTCATCGAGTACCTCACGGGCTTTGATGGATTCCGTGATGTGGAATTGCTCGAGGAGCTCCTGGTCTTCGGCGGCCTGTTCGAAAAGCGGCGCCAGGCCCCGGTTGTCACTCACACTGCGGTCCGGATACTCCAGCGACCGAATCAACTGGCGATACACCCGCTTGGGATGGCTCGGCGCAGTCTCCTCCGGGTCGAGTACCACGCGAGCGGTCACGAAGTTTTGCGACAGCGCTCGCTCGCGGATCAACTCCAGAAGATGGGTCTTTCCCGTGCCGTACTCACCGAGGAAGGCCCGGATGGCCCCGCCCTGTTGGCGAACTCGTTCGAGATCGGCGTCGACGTCGTCGATTTCAGCCTGTCGACCCACCGTGTAGGCATCGATATCGGCATCCGGCACCACACCGAGCCGCATCGCCTCCAATGTCAGCGACGCTGCGTAACCATCGACGTTGTCCCTTACATCATCGCTCATGTCTGCGCTCACAGCCCTGGCAGCAGTTGTCATCGTCTCTCCTCGACGCCGTTTTGGCGCCGTCAATTAAAAATCGGCAAAGTCGTCGTCGCCGCCATCATCGGACGTCAGTGACGAGTGCCCCTCGAGCACCAGGTCGATGGCCTCGTCGAGATCGACCTCGCGCTGACCATCGATATGCTGGAGTTGCAAAAAGTCGACGAAGCTCTTGACGAAGAGGCGCCGGTGGTTGACCTCGAATTGGGTGTTAATACAGGCCGTGGCCAGCGTCTCCGCATTGGCGCTCTGCAATTGACTATCCAACTCGACTCCGCGGGCAATCTCGAAGATCTGAAAGAGCTTTTCGCCGATCCTCGTCAGAAGCTCCTGCGGCGAATAATCGAGTTCCTCCAGATCGATGAGCACCGCCTGTGGACTGCGCACGCTGAGCGGCACCGGGGTCTTTAGTCGCTGGTACAGCGCCGGGTAATCGGGGACAATCGTCCGCATAAATTCCGGCGGCACGGCGTACATAAACAGCGTATTCGGCAGCTGGTGGCGACCGCATAGATCGATGACCTGACGCAGGTTGTCGCCGATGACCTGGCTTCGCTTGGCGCTGACACTGAGATTTCGATCGACCTCGTCGAATAGAAGCGACGTACCGGCAAAGCCGAGTCCTTTGACCATCTGAGTGAGACTTCGCAGCATCAAAAAGCCGTTGGAGCGACTCATCTTTTCGTAGACGCCGTAGTCCCGGACCTCCTTTTTCGGAATCGGCTCTCCGCGAAGCCAGGCCTCCAGGCGCTGTTCGCGCTCGAAATCCTCTTCGAGCCAGGCCAGACAAAATTCGATGACGGCCTTGCGAAACGAGACGCTCTCACAGGGGGTCCTTGCCACTTCTCTGCGAAGCCAGCGCCGAACCTCTTGTTTGGCCTCCTTGCCCGGTTTGGCCGCGCCCTCCTCGCGGAAACGACGAGCCGCCTCCTTCTGTTCCTCATCGACCAGATCGCGCAGCATATCGGTCAACCCGTAGCGGGGAGTCTTGTCGACTCCCGCCGGCTCCGTCGCCAGCCGTCGAGCCACCGACGAATAGACCTTGAGCGTGTCGTCGTAGGGGCATTCCTTCGGCGATAGTTCAACGACGGCCACCGCAAACCCGTGGCGCCAGGCCATGTCGCGAACGCAGTACAGAAAGTGCGTCTT
>CAYUPT010000012.1:0-19124 GCA_964446725.1 uncultured Bradymonadales bacterium
TCGTCGTGGTGGCAGTCTCCATCGCCTGTCTCTTCGGATTGTTGCTCGCCACCGGTTGTGGGGACCCCGATGAACGGCGTGTCGGCGGTGAGTGCAGTGCTCACAGTGATTGCGAGGAGCGCTGTGTGCGCGGCAGCGACTTCCCCGACGGCATGTGTACACTGTCCTGTGACGACTACCGGGACTGTCCGGGCGGAACGTCGTGCATCTCGAAGAAGGACGGCGTCTGCGCGATGGAATGTGAACGAGACCGGGATTGTCCGGGCGGCTACGAATGTGAATCGACGAGTCGCCGCGGCGAGAGCGGAAGCCAGCGCGTCTGTCTGGGATGAGTGAGCGGCGTTCGATGCGATGAATCCGGTGGCCGGCGTCGACGAGGCGCCGGCTTTTTGCGTTGTCACCATCATCTGAAACTCGGTTGCGGGCGCTTGTGGAAGTGGATGTGGCGAGTATGGTGGCCGACCGATGTTGGCGGTACTCAGACTTGTTCGAGGAGAGAGCCGATGGAACTTTTCGTGGGACCGAATGTGGAGGCACTGATCGATCTGGCGCTTGAGGAAGACCAGGTCGGCTACGACGTCACATCGGCGGCCTTTTTTGACGTCGACGACCGGAAGCGAGCCCGTCTGGTCGCCAAGGAGCCATTCGTGATGGCCGGAGCGCCGGTGGCCAAAGCGGTCTTCGAGCGCGTCGACAGCGACATCGACTGGGAGGCCGAAGTCGCCGAAGGCCAATCGGTGGAGCCCGGCGATGTGGTCGCCCGACTCGCCGGACCGGTGGTGTCGCTTCTGGGAGCGGAGCGGACGGCGCTGAATTTTTTGCAGCGCATGTGTGGGGTGGCGACGATCACCGAAGACCATGTCCGCGCCGCCGGCGACGCCGATCTGTGCGTCGTCGATACCCGCAAGACCCTGCCCGGCTGGCGGCTGCTCGACAAATACGCCGTGCGCTGCGGAGGAGGCCACAACCACCGCTTTAATCTCGCCGGCGGTGTCATGCTCAAGGAAAACCACCTTGCCGCCGCCGATTCGATTGCCGACGCCGTCGAGCGGGTCCGAGACCAGGCACCGCATACGCTTCGCGTGGAGGTGGAGGTCGAAGAACTCGACGAGGTCCGTCAGGCCGTCGACGCCGGGGCCGATATCATCATGCTCGACAATATGGACAACGACGAGCTGCGGCGGGCTGTGGAGGTCATCCGCAATCATCAGCGGGGTTCACAGGTTGTCATTGAGGCCAGCGGGAATATGGATCAACAACGGCTGGCGACGCTGGAGGGCATCGGGCTGGACGTGGTCTCCGTCGGGGCGCTGACCCATTCGGCGACGGCCGCCGATATTTCAATGCGCCTTCAGGGAGCGGAGGTCGGCGATGATCGATGATCTGGATGTGATGGTCGTCGGCGAGACGGAATCGACCAACGCTCTGGCCCTGGAGGCCGCCCGGGAGGGAATGGCAGAGGGCGCGGTCTTTGTCGCCGATTGTCAGACGGCGGGCCGCGGGCGTCGAGAAAGCGGCGGTGCGCGCCGCCAGTGGTTTTCTCCGGCCGGAAAGAACCTGTATCTATCGGTGGTGCTGCGCCCGGAGGTAGCTGTGGAGCGGGCGTCGGCGATCACGGTGGCCGTCGGTGTGGAACTCGTCGATCTTCTTCGCGATGAGACGGGGCTCGACGTGGAGTTGAAGTGGCCCAACGATCTCTACATCGGCCGGCGCAAGCTGGCGGGGATTTTGACGGAGGCCGTCACCGGGGCCACGGGACTGGAGGCCGTCGTCGTCGGCGTCGGGCTCAATGTCAATGTAGAGGCCGACGAGTTTCCCGAAGAACTTCGCGACCGGGCCACCAGTCTATTCGCCGAGTCGGGGAGAACCCGAGATCGGCTTTCGATGGCGCTTTCAGTGCCGGCGGCGATTGTGCGGGGATGCCGCCGCTACGCCGGGGACGGACTGGCGCCGTTTGACGATCGACTCCAGCGCTGGGACCTTCTGAGGGGCCGTCGGGTGACGGTGGCCGACGACAACCACACCAAAAGCGCCACGGCCTGCGGCATCGGCGAGCGCGGCGGATTGCTCGTCGAATTCGATGACGGAGCGCGCACGGAAGTTGTCTCCGGCGAGGTCACGATCCAAAATTTCTAACCTCGGTGCACTGTTCGACGTGGATAATTGGGCACAGCCTACGACGAGAAGCGATTTGATGGAGCAACAACGAGACGAGGAGATATCGGCGAGGGTGGAGCGATTGCTGACGGCACAGCCGACAGCGCCACCGGAGGCCCGGCGGGTTCGGCGCCGCTTTCCAGTCGTCGGGACTCGCACAGAGAGTCCTCGCTATGTGGCCATTGAAGTCGAGGTCGATGCCGAATTTGCCCGGGCCTACCGACGGCCCGGCCAGTACGTCACACTCAAGCTCGATGGCTGGCCGCCGCGCTTTTACGTCGTCGCCAGTCGACCGAGAGACGATCGCTGGGAATTTCTCGTCGATTTACAGGGGGAATTGGGCCCGGTCCTGAGTGAATTGGAGATCGGCGACGACGTATTTGTCAGTCTGCCGGAGGGCGCCGGATTTGATCCGACGGAGGCCGTCGGTCGTCCGGTGGCGCTATTTTGTACCGGCAGCGGGCTGGCGTCGATGCGCCCTCTCGTCGAGCACTGGCTGACGGGCAGCGACCGGGAGCGACCGGCGTCGGTGAACCTGTTTTACGGAGAGCGCCGTCCCGTCGATTTTTGTCTCGATGAAGTGGTCAGCGACTGGGAAGACCGTGGAGTGCGGGTCCATCGAGCCGCCGAGCACGATGACTCCGGAACGTGCCGCCATCGCTATGTTCAGGACGCCTTCGATGCCGACCCGCCCGAGATGCAGGGCGGCTACGCCTACCTCAGCGGTGCGCCAGTGATGACACAGATTGTCGCCGAAAAAATGTTGAACGTCGGCGTGATGCCGTCGCACATCAAGGTCAATATCTGAGTGCCCGGCGCAGATGGGCGCCGGGGGTTGTGCGCAATGGGGCCATTGGCTATGGTGCCCGGCGCTACAACGTCGCATGATTTCGACAGCGAACGCGAGGTGCGTGATGACAATGCCGTATTATCGCCTGATGGGACAAATTTTCGTGGCGACCGAGACCTGGGATGACGTCCCGGACGTCATGGAGGCGATGAGCAAGGTCGGGTTGACCAAAGACGAGATCGACGAGGGACGCAGCCTCGTCGAGGAGGGCGAAAAGCTCGTCGAGCGACGCCGCAAGGAAGCCGGTGGAGAGCGCATTGCCGCCCACGGTGTTCACACGGCGTGCGAGGAATTGGAGATGTGGGTTCATTCCGCCAAGGCCAATCTTCGACGCCGCGTCGACGACCCGGAGGTCATCGAGCGCGCCGTTGGACACGGACTGCACTCCCACGACCATGCGGTCAGCGTCATCGCCGGCGTCTTTCGTACTCTCGGCGTGTTGCGCACCGACCCCCGGGTCCGCCAGGGCTACGAGCGCGAACAGAGCCTCAAAGACCTCATCGTTCGCGGTTCTCGGCTGCTGGCCAAGCTCTTTGACTGCACGGTGTCGATGGTCGGTGAGATCTCGACGAGTCGCCGCAGCGATGTCTTCTCGCAGCTTCGAGACCATCAGGATACGATGGAGGCCTGGGTCGTCGAATTGGCAAGTTCGGCAGAGCAACTTCGCGATCAACCCGAGATTCTGGGACTCGTCGGATATCTTCCTGAGGGCGTGGGCATCCCGATGGGAGGCTCGTCGTTTGCCGTTCCGCTCCATCAGCGGGCGCAACACGACGAAGCTCCCGACCCCGATGAGACGGGACCGACGTCGGGTTGGTCGGCGGGACGCCAGGGGCGAAACCGCGAGAATATGGGGGACGGATTTGTAGAACCGAAGTTCGATTGAGTTCGCCGACCGGTGCACAGCGCCGGAGCGGAGACTCCAAGATTTGATAACGCAAGTTGACAGCCGGCGGCCCGTCGCGGTGTTGCAATGGCGATCGGTGGCTGTTGTTGTGAATAGTCAACGCGTTTTACACGTTTTGTCTGACGACAGGCGAGGGCCGGAGTGCTTTTCCGCGGCGCGATTGCGGAGAGGCCATCGAAGCCGGGGTTGTTGCTGTGGCAACAATCGTCCGGCTGTCCGTGCTTTGGTCATTCAATATTAGCAACGACGATTCTCCAAACGGCGAGACGAATCGACGATGAACGACGACCTGTATGAGATTCTAGGTGTTTCGCGCGATGCCGATACGGCGGAGATCAAAAAGGCCTATCGCGAAAAAGCGCGCAAATACCACCCCGATGTCAATCCCGACGATCCGGAATCGGAGGAGAAATTCAAAAAAGCGTCGGCGGCCTTCGAAGTGCTGGGAAATGAAAAGAAACGCGAGATCTACGACGAATTTGGCCTCGACGGGCTGCGCGAGGGCTTCGATCCGGAAGAGGCGCGAAAATACAAGCAGTGGCAGCAGGCGTCGGGCGCCGGCGGCGGTGGCTTCGGCGGCTTTGGAGGGGGCGGAGGCCGCCGGCGAACCTATCGCGGAGGCGGTGCATCGGGGGCGGACTTCGAGGATATCTTCGGCGATATTTTCGGCGGCGGCACGCAGAGTCCATTCGGGGGCGGACAGGGCTTTGGAGGCGGCTTTGGCGGAGTTCAGACCCCGGTCAAGGGCCGCGATATTTCGGCGTCGCTGGAGCTGGACTTTGTGCGCGCCATCGAGGGCGGCGAGATGCAGCTGGCGCTTCAGGGCCGAAGTAAGCCACTGAAGGTGCGGGTGCCGGCCGGCGTTCGCGACGGTGAGCGGCTTCGCCTCAAAGGAAAGGGCGGTCCCGCTCCCCAGACGCCGCAGGGCCAGGGCGAGCCCGGAGATCTATTTCTGGAGATCAGCGTCGGCTCCCATCCGCGGGTCCGGCGCAAGGGACTGAATCTGTACATGGACGTTCCGATTACCATGCCGGAGGCCATCGAGGGGACGACCATCAACGTGCCGACGCCCTGGGGCGAGTACTCCGTCAGTGTTCCTGAAGGCGTCAATTCGGGAGCCAAACTCCGCCTCAAGGGCCAGGGCGTTCACCGCGGCGATGACGAGGGCGACTTCTATGTGGTCATCCAGATCAACGCCCCGGATCGCATCGACGACTCGGTGCGCCAGGCCCTCGACGACCTCGCCGACGGCTACGAGGACGACGTGCGCGCCGAGGTGAGCTGGACGTGACGTTGACCCGGCGGCGTCGGTGGCTAAGTTCAGCAATCAATGCGTTGAATGCGGCGGTTTAATCCGTCGGCTCATCCCACAGATCAAGGACGGCTATGGATACTCTGGATGTCATGAAAAAGGCCGAAAAACTCGGCGGCTCCAAGAGGCGCGACGCCTTCGAAGACGTCATCATCGCCATGCGCGAGATCGGCTGCGATATGCGCATCGGCGGCGGCAAGGCCGGCGGCATCAATTTTCGCTACGGCGCCATCGGCTACTCGATTCTCGACATCAACACCGAGGGACGCGTCAAACTCTACGCCTCGGCTCACCCGGGCAAAGACGCCCCCGAGGAGTACCGCACCGAAATCAACGAGTTTATCGACTCCCGCGAGGAGTTAACCCCCAAGTCGTCGCCCATCAGCAGCTACGGCCACCTGGAAGAGACCATCGAGGAAATCGGCGCCGAACCACTTGTCGAGTTTGGCAAAAAGGCCATGAGTCTGATCCGCGAGTACTACTACAAGCCCTGGCAGGAGCTGCATCGGGCGTAATTACTACGCCTTGAGCACTCGTTGACGGTGCATCTGACGCGTCGAGAACGAGCTGGATCTGCGTTGCGGCTCGCTCAACGATGCCTCCGGCATC
Organism: uncultured Bradymonadales bacterium; assembly: GCA_964446725.1. Classification (GTDB taxonomy): domain Bacteria; phylum Myxococcota_A; class Bradymonadia; order Bradymonadales; family Bradymonadaceae; genus SLJM01. Next base: position 5,836 of record CAYUPT010000012.1, read on the forward strand.
GCTTCGTCACCGCGCCTTGCCCAGCACGCCCTCGACTTTGCAGCCTGCTACCGTCAACTTCGGCTCAAGGCGTTATAGAGCGGTTCCCCAGATGCGGTGCGTGGTAGCTGGTGGGCTGCCAGCGTTGTTGGGGGTTGGCGTGATGAATTGCGGAGTGGTAACGACCGTCTCTTTGTGGAGGCGGTTTTTCGCTGTTGTGTCTGGTCTGTTTTGCCAATGGGAGAAGCACTTTGAGTCGTACCAGTGTAGAGATCGAGCAAGTACGTGATGGGGCCTCCGATGACGCAGGTCAGCCGGGACTGGACGCCGATTCATCGGGGGGATTGGAGGTCGAGGCGGCCGATATAGAACCCTGGACCTCGGCACTTGTGGAGTCGATATTCGATGGTATCGATCCCGAGGTGGTTCGAGAGTATTGCGGCGATGTCGATGTCGGCGACGGCGATGCTCACCGCGAAGCGGCGCGCCAGACAAAGCGGGCCATCGATGGCGGAAAGCGCCCGGAATTTGGGGTGGCCGTCGGTCTGTATCTGCTCAAGCGCCAGGGGTTTGAAGCCGGGCGGTCGCCCGGCGAGCACTGGCGGATTCATCGGATTCTCAATGCCGGGTCTCGGACGGTGGATGTACTGGTCGATGATCCCCGGTTTCGGCGCCGGTCGCTCGAGATGTTGATGTACCGGCTATTGAAACCGGCACTCGGTCGCGCCCAGGTCGGTCCCCGCGGTGTCGTCGCCGAAGTCCCCTGCAAGATCGATTGGAACGAGGACCATCAGGACCCCTGGCGCAGCGAGTTGCCCGACGTTGATGGCGACGGGGTGTCGGGGAGCGTCGTCGACTGGTTGCTCGACGAAGTACTGGCCCGCGGATTGACGTCGGTGACCCTGGGGTCGGTGATCGAGGAGAGTGACCGGGGACGGGGCTATCAGATCGACGATGTATTCGGCGACTGGATGGCGGAGTTGCCGGCCGACAAGGCCCGCTTTGTGGCCGGGGTCCTCTTTCATCCCGCTCGACTCGGCGGGTGGAGCAAGGCACTGCGACAGCAGTTGCTCGATGTCTTTGGCGTCGCTCGAAGTATCGACGACGACTTTGCGCCCGACGAATCGAATATCGAGCATTATCAACGGCTGTACGAAAAGATCGACAAATTGCGACGTGTTCCGAAGCAACTGTCACCGACGTATCGACTCCGCGATGGCGATCAGTCGTGGCGAGGGCGGTGGGGACTGTCCATCCATCCCGTGCGCCGCGATCGCCAGGGCGCGCAGGGATATTTCGCCGTGGAAGCCGGTTTTTATTTCGACGAGCAGATCTCGGAGGCCGCCGGGTGGAGTCAACGGCGACAAAACGACGTGCGCAATCGACTGCGCCGCATCGTTGAAACCGAAGACGAGGAGTGTTTTGAGGCCTTTAGCCAACGACTGGACCGGGTGGTGGAAGTGATCAACCACAGCCCTGGCCGACTCATCGGTGAGCCGGGCGGCGATGCCGCCGGCAGACCCTCGCCGCTGTGGTCGGAGCTTACCGATGGTGTCGAAGAATTGAGTCGGATTGCCGCCGCCGACGACCTGGCGCGATTGACGGCGACCTTCAAAAAGTGGACGGTGCCCTGTACGGCACAGACGTGACGCAGCAGCCTGGCCGGTTGCAACCTGTTGATATCGGCTTCTTCAGAAGCGATGAGCATCGTGCTTAGTATTTGATGTCCAGTGGCCGGGTATCGAATCATTCCCGAGCAAAGGAACGGACGCAATGAAGGGCAAACGCGAGCACGGCGCTCAGGAACAACAGTCGACGCAGTCCGAAATGATCGAGCACTGGGAATCCGGCGACGCCCACACCGAGATCTTTAGCGCCGAGGATATTGCCAACAGCGTCAGTCACGGGATTGGGCTGGGAATGAGTATCGTCGGTCTGGTGATTTTGTTGGTCGTCGGAGCCGTCGACGGCGATACGATGCAGCTCGTCAGTGGCGCTATCTACGGGACGACGCTGGTCCTGTTATTTGCGGCATCGACGGTCTACCACAGCATGCGGCGACCGGCGCTGCGCCGCATCTTCCGGGTCGTCGATCACAGCGCGATTTATCTGTTGATCGCCGGGACCTATACGCCCTTTACGCTGGTGATCCTTCCCGACCCCTGGGGTTGGACATTATTCGGCATCGCCTGGGGCCTGGCGACAATCGGGGTGGTCTACAAGATCTTCTGGTTCGGCCGCTTCAAGGGCCTGAGCCTGGCACTGTATCTGTTGATGGGGTGGACGATTGTGGTCGCCATCAAGCCGCTGTGGGAACACCTGGAACTCGGCGGGTTTATCCTGATGTTTGCCGGCGGATTTTTCTACACGGCAGGGGTCATCTTTTACGCCTGGGAGAAGCTGTTTTTCAATCACGCCATCTGGCATCTCTTTGTGCTGACGGCCGCCGCCTGTCACTACCTGGCGGTGCTCTTCTACGTGATGATGTAGCGGAGTAGGGAGCGCCGGGGGGCGTAATTGACCGTTAGTAGCGATTCATTAGCCGCGATGATTTTGGGTGTCATCCAGTTCGGCTGGAATTCGAGTCAAAATATCCTCCAGAAAATCTTTCAATCCCGTCTTCTCCCCCGAATGAGTGGCTGGATCGATGGAAAGATTTGAAATCGCACGGTTTTCGCGTTCCGTTTTCGCCGGACCCGACTCGTCGATGAGTCGCTCTACTACTCGATGAGGGTTTTTCTTGGCGGTGCGAGTCCGTGCAGTGAGACGATGAGCTTCCTCAGTCGGGTCAAAACCCAATTCCCGGCGCAAGTCTTCCAAATGCTCGCGATCCTCGTCGTCCTCCGGACTGAGTCCAGTCAGTACCCAGCACTCACGCATCGGATGCGGCAGGCCGAGTACGATTTCAAAATTGGTATTGGAGTCCTTTCGGGCCTGTTCCATGCCGGCTCGGCAAGACGTATTGCCATCCGTATCACGGATCAGTACGACCACCAGGAGTTCGAAGTTCTCCTCTCTTCGGAGTGTTTCGGAAATGAAAAGTCGCAGTGCTTTTTTGGCCTGTAGTGCCTCGGCACGTCCTTCTTGACCAGTGAAGTCTCCGAAGGCAGTGATATTTCGTTGTTTTGTGAGTTCGTGAACCCCATCGCTGCCGCTCCATTTTGTGAAATCGTGGTGAGGCTTCACGCCTGTCCAGCCGACGAATTCATCGAATCGTCCGCGAAGCCAATCAATCTCGGCTTCGTAGACTCGTCGCAGGAGTGGTTTGACGGTTCGGGCATCCGCTGGACCCTCACAGACCAGGCCGAAATAGAAACTTGGTGTTCCGTCTTCAGTCATTGTTTTGGCTCGTTACCCAGTGTTCACCGACATAGGTCCAAAATTCTCCAGGTGACATCTCGTCGCGCCAGACATCGAACTCGCGATGTGTATTGAGCCGCTGGACAGCGGTTTGACCCTCATCGATATTTGTAAGCCAGATCTGGTCGGCGTCGAGTTCGTCGAGAAGAAATGGGGAGTGGGACGTCGCAAAAATCTGCAGTTCCGGGTACAGTTTCAGCAGCTCTTTCAAGACCGCCACCAGTCGCTTCTGTGCCTGTGGATGCAAGGCTTGTTCGATATCGTCGAGCAGAAGAAGATTGGGCCGGCGCTCGTTTAACAATACCGCCAACAATCCGAGGGTCAGGATCGTCCCCTCACTGGTGGCATGAGCTGGAATGCCGCGGGCTCCGTCCATATCGAAGATGACTTCTTCGCCCATCACCTTCTCGACATCCTGCCGGGTAAAAGTTCTGCCGTCGACAGTGATTTCGCGTGTTTTCTCTTCCCAGACCGGGGCACGGCGCGTGCGGACGCCCTCTACTGCGGGAACAACGTTGCTCAAAAATTCCTCGAGACGTTCGAACTGCGCGGGCTGACTGGCGTGCATCTCGCGGATGACGGTAGCCAGACCTTCACCGTCGTACTCGACTCGGGGCGACTCCTGCTGGCTGTAGGAAGGTGCGACCAATTTCGCCGGGTTTAGACGCAAAAAGAGGGCGGAACTGAGGTCATATGCCAGGTTCGCCATTCCCGGGCGGTCTATTAATGCACTATCCGTCGATGAATTCTCGTCGCTTGCATCGTGGCGCAACAACGTGAATTGGTATTCAACTGGCTGGCCCGGTCGCAGTTCCCCGGCGTGACTTATGGAGAGCTCGATCTGTTCATCTGTCGATAGCCACTGACCGGCGATTTTAATCTGAATGTCGTCGCTGTGCTCTGCACCGCGATACCACAGCGTTTCTGGGTCCCGCGGGCCCTTAAACAAGGCTTCTGGCGTCTTTTGACCGAGCTGCGCAATGTAATGCAACGCTTCGAGGATCGACGTCTTTCCCGATGCATTCGGCCCGACAAACAATGTGAGACGTCCGAGAGCAGGCAGTTCAACATCTCGAAGGCTCTTAAAATTTTGGAATTGAGCACGTTCGATCATATTGGTCTTCCTCGGGGAGTTCTGTCTGCCGTTCAGGCAACGTTAGGAAATGGTACTATGTGGTGCAATCACCCCCCACAATTTCCGTACTTCTCCATTGGGCCCGGACACCAGGTGGGTGCGAATCGGACCACCGTTACGCGAATGTCTTGCCGTGGGGTAAATGGATTAATTTCCCGTCGGTGAAATCCGGGAGGGCCTACCCAACCGAGTGAACTTCAAGCACGAGCATTTTTTGGAATCACCACCGCGCTGCCGAGCAAATTAAGCTCCAATCGCCTCCATTCGACAGGGCGGTTGACGCGACAGTTGAGAAAATTGGAATACTTCTCTATGGTTGCGCGTCCGAATGGATGCGCAAGTGCCCATAGCGGGTTTGAATACCGCCGTTGTGTGCATCGATGAGGCCGGCGCAGTACGCGCCCGTGGTTCGGTCACCAGATCGGGAGCGATTCCGACCAGTAGGTCTCTCGAAAATCGCAAACTTTTGACAGATTGGACCGAAATGCTGTTAAAGGACCGCGCGCCGTTGTTGGGGCGTGGCGAGTTGTCTACGTAGAGTCGAAGGAGCTCGTTTGGATACGCTCGATGTTGTGCAAAAGGCCGAAAAAGAAGGCGGCAAAGAGCGCCGTGAGATCTTTGAGGAAGTTCTGATACATGCCCGCGAGATGGGCTGTATCATGAAGATCGGCGGTGGCCGGGCGGGAGGCATCAACCTTCGCTACGGCGCCATCGGTTATGCGGTGCTCGATATTAATACGCTGGGTGTCGTCAAGGTGTACGCCTCGCCGCATCCGGGCAAGGACCCGGAAGAGGAACACCGGGGTGCGATCAACGGGTTCATTGAGGAATCGGAAGAACTGGATCCGAAGTCGTTCCCGGTCAATACCTACGGCCACCTCAAAGATCCACTCGAGGAGATCGGCGCCGAGCCGGTGGTGCGATTTATCAAGCACTCCGTGGATCTGATTCGCAAATACTACTACGAGCCGTGGTTCGAATTGCACGAAGCGTGAATTCTACCACCGGAACCGAGCGCTTCTGAGCGCGGTGCTGCAGTGCGACGAGATGAGAGCCTCCCGACGAATCGGGGGGCTTTTGTTCTTCTTGGGGAGTCCAACGATGACGATTCGAATAGAACAACCGGAGGCGGCAAGTGATCGCGTTCTGGAGCGGATGCTGGCGCTTCGAGACGAGATCTATGCCGATGATGACGACTGGTGTGCACCGACGGAGGGGGAACTTCAGCGTCAGCTGAGGCGTCCGGAATTCGCCGGAGGGCGCCAGCAGATCTTGTTGGTCCGCCGACCGGGGCGCGATGTGGGATGCGCCGTGGTGCGGCGCTGCAAGAAGCTGGAGGTCGACGGCCAATCGGTGGCCGCCATCGGCCACTTCGAGGCGCTTCACGACCCGGAGGCGGTGGCGACACTGCTCAATACAGCGGCCCGGTGGGCCGTCGATGAAGGCTCGGAGTTGGTATTGGGCCCGATGAACGGCGATGCGTGGCATCAATTTCGGTGCAATCTCGGTCCCTGGGACGAAGCCCCGTTCGTCATGGAGCCCTACAATCCGTCGTATTATTCGGAACTCTTCGAACAGGCCGGGTTTGAGCCCTTCGAGACTTATCAGTCGCGCAGGATCGACGATCTGGCCGGTGCGGCGCGTCACCATCGCCCGCGCTGGGCCTATGCCCGTTCGCTGGGCTACCGACTTCAGTCGCTGGACGACGAGGCCTCTGTCGATGCGGCGCTGGACCGGGTCTACGATGTGCTGTGTCGCTCGTTTGCCGACCAGCGGCTGTATTCGCCGATGAACCGAGAGACGTTTAAGCGGCGCTACGGCGGGGTCAAACGAGTGTTGGACCGCGACTTGTCGTTTATTCTCGTCGATCGAGCGGGCCGCGATGTGGGGCTCGCTCTCGTCGTCCCGGATTACGGCCCGGCATTGGCGGCGATGAAGGGTCGGCGCAGTCTGTGGGCGAATGCCAAATATCTGATCCGGCGCCGCCGTAATACAGCCAATATTCAGGCCATGGCCGTGGTGCCCGAATCCCGCGGCCAGGGGCTGGGGTCGGCGATGGCGCACAAGTGCTACGACGCCATCGCCGATCGCGGATTTGACTGCGCCAATCTATGTCTGATCGCCGATGGCAATCCGTCGGCGATGGGCATCGACGGTCGCCGCGGACGGGTGTTGCGCCGCTATGCGCTGTATCGCTACCGCGCTCTATGAGTCGTCACCGGATTTTTTTGCCGCCGGAAGGGTAAACCAGAAGATCGAGCCCTCGGGCTCGGCGGGGCGATAGCCGACTTCGCCGTGCATCGAGGCCACAAGATGTTTGACAATGGCGAGACCGAGACCGGTGCCGCCCATATCGACGGTGCGGCCGCGATCGACGCGATAGAAGCGCTCAAAGAGGCGATCGCGGTGTTCACCGGGGATCCCGGGACCGTTGTCGATGACCTCGACGAGGACCATCGACTGTCGGCGTCGGGCGTGGAGTTGCACCGTCGGGTCGTCGCCGCCGTATTTGACGGCGTTTTCCAGAAGGTTGAGCAACACGCGGTACAGGGCGTCGAAGTCGGACTGAACCCGGAGTTCTTCGTCGATGTCGATGTCGATGGAGGTAGACGAAGAATTGACGCGGTGCTCGATATCGACGACGGCGTCTTCGACGACGGCGCGAAGGGGCGTTTGTTGGAGTTCGATCTCGATTTCGCCGGCCTCGATCTGAGAGAGGTCCAACAGGTCGGAGATAAGCCGTGAGAGGCGTCGGGCGTTGCGATCGATGCCCTCGGTAAAGGTGCGGGCGTGTTCGGCGTCGCCGAGGGCGCCGTCGAGCAGTGTCTCGGCATTGGCCTGAATGACGGTGACCGGAGTCTTGAGTTCATGGGAGACGTTGGCCACGAAATCGCGGCGCATCGTCTCCAGGCGTCGAATGGTCGTCACATCGTGGAAGACCAGAATATAGCCGCCGGTATCGGGCCGGGGCGTGGTGCGGATTCGAATACGTCGCTCCGGGCGGTGAGTGGGCTGAAACTCGACGGTGTCATCGCTGTCTTCGACGATGGCCTCGATGATGTCGTCGGGCAGCAGCGCCGAAAGCGGGCGATCTTCGAGATCGCCGTCGGTATTCAAGAGTCGATGCACCGACCGGTTGCTCAAGGTGATCTGCAGATCGGAGTCGGTGGCGATGACGCCCTCGGTCATCCCATCGAGGACGGCGCGAAATCGATTGCGCTGGCGGACCAACAACTCCAGGGTCTCCTCCAGGGCCCGTGTGATTTGGCGAAGGGAGTCGCTGTCGTCGCCATCGACGTCGGTGTCGGCTCCCGGCGAAGCGCCGGCGGCCGGTGCGGCGTCGGTGTCTGTGCGGGCCCGGTCCAGGACTTGCTGGAGTGTCTGAGACATCAGACGGGAGGCGATGCTGCTCATCAAAATGGCGACGCCAATTCCGAGAACACCGCCGAATAACAGGAGTAGCCGGAGGTGACGAAGCGCTTCATCGACCTCGCGAAGCGGCACCGAGGCCCGGAGTACGGCGTCGCTGTCGGGGATGGGAATCGCCACATACAGCATGTCGGCATCGACGGAGGTACTGTGGCGGCGCGCCATACCGAGCTCGCCGTCGAGGCTGGCCTGAACCTCCGGCCGTTCGCCGTGGTTGTCGAGGGCCGCCAGGTCGCGATCGTCGACATAGGTGTCGGCCAGCACTGTTCCGTCGGCGTCAATAAGGGTAATGCGCTGATCTGTGGGACCGCCCAGCGAGTCGACGAGTTGGGCTTTCTCGTCGAGTGTATCCACCATATTCAGGGCGTTGACGATCAACTCCGCCCGCGCCTCGAGATCGCTCTCGATGCGGGAACTCGTCCAGTCCGCCAGTGTCTGATGGAGCATGGCACCGACGGCCAACGTAAATAGCGCCAGCAGAGCCAGTGAAATGGCGAAAAGTCGATTTCGAAAGGAGTAAAAGATGGTGGCAGGCCTTCGTCGTGGGTCGCCAGTATCGCCCGGAACCGGTGTATACCTCCGCGCCGTCCACGACAACGCGGAAACCCCCCGGAATTATCGACAGCGATCGAGAATCTTCCAGCGCTGACTACCGGGAGTCGGACTGGTCGTCGATCGGTTCGGCGACGAAACGATAGCCCACGCCGCGGACGGTTTCGATGTAGTCGGCACAGTCTTCAAGTTTTTGTCGCAGGCGCTTGACGTGGGTGTCGACGGTGCGGGTCATAACATCGGCCTTGATGTCCCAGACGTCGCGAAGCAGGACTTCTCGCGACTGGGCCCGTCCGCGGCGCTCAAATAGGGTCTTGAAGAGTCGAAACTCCAGCGGGGTCAAGTCCACCGGCTCATCGTCGACAACCAGGGTGTGGCCGGGAATATCGACCCGAAGATCGCCGAATTCAAATTCATCGTCCATGGCATCGCCGCCGCCCGCGCCGGCTTCGGTTCGGCGCAGCAGGGCTCGGATTCTCAACTTCAGCTCCCGGACGTTAAAGGGTTTGACGACGTAGTCGTCGGTGCCGGCCTGAAAGCCGTTGATGCGGTCGACTTCCTCGCCGCGGGCGGTCAACATCAACACCGGGATATGGCGGGTCGCCTCGTCATTTCGAATCCGGCGACACAATTCGATGCCCGACAGGTCGGGAAGCATCAAATCCAAAAGTACCAGGTCCGGCGGCGACTCATCGAGGATATCCAGGGCTGTCGATCCGTCGAGGGCGCGGGCCGTCTCGTAGCCCTCTTGCTGGAGATTGTACTCCAGGTTTTGGACCAGGTCGATTTCGTCTTCTATAATGAGGATTCGTCGGCTCATAGCGGCCTCAAGTCTATCACGGAAGCCGGCGGCGACCAGTGACAATTCGGTGACGCCCTCGACCGGCTGCACCGGTCGGTCGGCGGCTAAACGAGACGAAAATCAAATGAAACGCGGCACCGACGAGACGTTTCTTTCAGTTCTATTGCAGGCCGTTTAGCTATCGCCGGGATTCGATGACGGGGACGCCGGGTTGAGGCGGGCCGGAGGCTTCGAGGGCTTCGGTGGCTTCGTCGATGACGTGGCCGATAACGGGCCGGGCTCCGGCGCCGGGACAGCGCGTGGTCTGTCCCGGCCATTGACCGTGGCCGCGGATGACCCGGCGATCGAGTTCGATACCGTAGTTTCTGTGAAGCCACTGCACCAGGCGCGTCGACGATGCCAACTGGGCCGCCGAGGGCTCGTGGTCGCTGAAATCGCCGAGCAGTGCAATGCCGATATTGCCGTCGTTGTGGTCTCCGACGTGGGCGCCCTTGCGGTGGGGGATGGCGCTTCCCTCAAAGATCTCGCCGTCCGGTCCGACCAGAAAGTGATAGCCCACATCGCACCAGCCGCGCTCATTGATATGATAACTCTGGATCTGGCGGATGGTCCGGGCCACATGATCGGCGGCAACCCGGGGTAAGTAGGTGTGGTGGAAGGTGATTCGGTAGGGATCGACGGCCTGCCGGCAGATGCGGTCCGGGGCGATAGCCCCCCAGTCGTGTCGGGAGGTGACGAGTTCGTCGGGTAAATTCGGTCCCTCCTCTGGATCGGCGTCGACGAGATAGACGTCGGAGGCCGAACAGCGGGCGGCGTATTCGGGGCGCATCGCCCCGGTGGTGTCCAGCGGCGTGCTCCGGGCAGTGATGAAGGCGCGAGTGCTGAAATGAGCGTCGAAAATGTGCTGACCACCGCGCAATTCAACCGCCGTGACCGGCTCGTCGAAGACGGCGCGTGCGTTGTAGGCGTCGTCTTCGACAAAGGTCAATTCGACGGGTCGCCAGGCCGACCAGGCATCGCTGGAGGGATGGCGGACGCGAACATCGATATTCGTGGTATCGGCGTCGGTCATCATCCAACTGACCTGGCGGATCGGTCGGTCGACGTCGATGGCGACGGCATCAGCACAGCTCGGCGCATCGTCGACGCCCCACCGCTGCGGCCGGGGTCGGATCTGCCTGTCCGGCGACACCGTCTCATCGGCGATCTGTGCAACACCGGGTGGGGATGTCGGTTCCGCGCCGTCGGGGGGATCGGGCGCTGTGGAGCAACCGATCAGAGCGACCAGTACGGCTCACAACGAGAGGCGATAGTCGATGGTTGTCATGGTAGGTCCACTGCGGACAGACGATGTTTCGACGGCCGCAATCTAACACGATGTCATCGGGGTGGAAAGCTGTGTGAATTCAGTGGTTTAGGATGTTATGTGGGCTGTCGTTGAAGCGCTTTGGCAGTCTTGTAGTAGTTGTACAGATAGTCGACGCCGGCCACGACGCTGATGATTCCGGTGGTGATCACCAGTGCCAGCATCGATTGTCCGGTGGTCAGAACGGCGATGAAGACCGCGAATTGAAGTACGGTCGTCGCCTTTCCGCCAATGCGAGATGTCGATTCGCTGATGACCTTTGGTTTGCGGATGAACAGAAGTACCACCACAGAACCGACGACGGCGATATCGCGGGCCATGATCAACGTCGCTTCCCAAAGCATCAGCGAGTCCTCGGCGATAAAGGTCAGAAATACCACCAGGACGAAGGTCTTGTCGGCCGCCGGATCGACGATATTGCCGTAGGGACTTTTGACATCTAGGCGGCGGGCGATGGCGCCGTCGAGGACGTCACTCAGCGCCGCCAGAACACACAGCCAGATACGTCCCGTCGGCGACAGCACGGGAAAGGCGGCGGCGAGAACGAATCGAGAGGCGGAGACCAGATTGGGAAGATGGCGTAGAAATGAATTCACCGCGTGTCCCCCCCGGGGATAAGTAGCTTCGTTGGCGCTGCTAAATCTATCCACGAAGCGGCGCTGGCGTACCTGTTAAAGCGCAGGAAGGCGGAGATACCGATCCCACGTCGACCCCTCCGACTTCGCGAGGAGTCGATAGGATTGCGGATTCAGGCGCTCACCCGAGGCCGGCGAAATAGCATTCGATGACGCGGTTGCAGGCTGCTTCTTCGGATGCGCAATTTTCGTGACAGTCGATAAAGTCGCCGTAGGTCGCCGGGCAATCGTCGTCGAGTTCCATGAGGCTGTCGGAATACTCGTCGCAATCGTCGGGTGCATCGAAATTCATGGTAGCCTCATAGTTTTCATCTTCCTCGGTGACCGTACATGAGCCGATCTCCTGGAGCTCTTCGCAGAGCATCTGGCGTTCATCTTCGTCGAGTTCGTCGGCTTCGGTGTCTGTGGGAGCTGGGGTGCCGCAACCGAAGGCGAATAATGTGGTGGCGGCGACGACAAGAAGGGTTGCCAGTGCCGAGGAGATGCGCGTGGAGTCGAAATTCGCGAGATGGATCATGAGATAGGCCCCTTTAAATTGATCGGAATATGTGAATTGCGCTGAGACTATAAGGGAAGAGCGGCGAGAATACCACTATGCCGGCCCGTGACGTGAGGCGGTATTTCCCGCAACAATGGGGGACAACGAAAGAGACCGCCGAAGTCGGGGACGACTCCGTCTCCAGCCTTAGGTGAAGGCAGAGGGACCGGCTTGCCCGGCGAATGGGTCGGCATCGCCCCTACGCCTCGAGGTTTTTGAGCGCCTCGGCCTGGTGGTCGGCGATCAGGGGCTCGATGATCTCGTCGACGTTGCCCTCCAGGACGCCGTCGAGGCGGTGGGTCGTAAAATTGATGCGGTGGTCGGTGATCCGGGACTGCGGGAAGTTGTAGGTCCGGATGCGCTCGGAGCGGTCGCCGCTGCCGACCTGGCCGCGACGTTCGGCCTCGCGCTCTTTTTTCTGTTGTTCGCGTTTGTGTTCAAAGAGCCGGGCCTTGAGGACTTTCATGGCCTTGGCCCGGTTTTTGTGCTGGCTTTTTTCGTCCTGACAGTTGACGACGATGCCCGTCGGTTCGTGGGTCATGCGCACGGCGGAGTCGGTGGTGTTGACGGACTGGCCGCCGGGACCGGTGGCCTTGAAGAAATCAATGGTGATGTCCTCTTTTTTGAGTTCCACTTCCACGTCCTCGGCCTCCGGCAATACGGCGACGGTGACCGCCGAGGTGTGGATGCGGCCCTGGCTTTCGGTATCGGGGACGCGCTGGACGCGGTGGACGCCGGCCTCGAATTTGAGGTGGCTGTAGACTTTGTCGCCCTCGATAAGGGCGATGATTTCTTTGAAGCCGCCGCGGTCGCTGTGGCTGACGGTGACGACATCGATCTTCCAGCCCCGGTCGTCGGCGTAGCGCGAGTACATTCGGAACAGGTCGGCCACGAAAAGCGCCGCCTCCTCGCCGCCGGTGCCGGCCCGGATTTCGAGAAAGATATTTTTGTCGTCCAGCGGATCTTTGGGAAGCAGCAGCTGTTTGATCTGTTCTTCGAGTTCGTCGTGGCGCTTCTCGAGGGCCTCGATTTCGTCGCGAGCCATCTGGCGGAGGTCCTCGTCGTCCTCGTCGAGCAGCGACTTATTGTCCTCGATCTGCTGTTCGACGTCCTGGTATTCGCGCCAGGTCTCGACGACTTCCTCCAGGTGCGCATGCTCGATCGACAATTCGCGAAGGCGGTCGGGGTCGCTGGCGAGTTGCGGATCGGCGAGCTGGCTATTGAGCTGGTTGTACCGCGCTTCGACTTCCTGGAGTTTTTGGAACATGGGTGGCGTCGCGGGTTCGCGATGGGGTGGAGCGCCGTCTGCAAGGTCCGAAGACGGCGCGGTCGCCGGTCGCAGAGTATCGACCGGCGACCTCGAGGCAGGTCGAAGTCAGGAGCCTGTTGCGTATAGCGGACCGATCAGCCCAAGACTACTCGGTCGCTTATGCTCCCGGCGAGGTGCCGAGGAGCGTACGCGCAACGGGCTATCAACTATTCATCGATTTGAG
>CAYUPT010000013.1:0-18328 GCA_964446725.1 uncultured Bradymonadales bacterium
CGCTCCTCCGGGGCGGGCCCTTTGGGTTGAAAAAGTCACCCCGGAGTGTGAGCGAGCTCACAGAGCAGACGCTCGACGTCCCTTCCAATACTATTATCGACGATTCGGGGTCGGGTTTTGCGTAATTTTTTGGATTTTCCTGGCGACGCGATGGTGACGAGGGCGTCCTCGTCCTCGGTTGTGTCGTGCAAAACAGGCAACTGGCGACACTCACCGCAGGCGATGACAGCGTCGGGACCTCACCTCCGTTCGTCCCGTCTCAAAGATATCATCGGCTCCAATGTCGTAGTGGAGAACAGGTTCCCGGTGATGCGCCGCCAGCGACAGGCGCACACGCAGCCCAGGTTGCCTACGACTCCCGGCCACCATCCCCTGTAATGTAGAAACACGCGACGAACCCGCGGAGTTGATCGCAGTGTGAAATCTACACCGACTTCCGCTACGGTGCGCTCACCAATCTGCTCCACTGTACCAAGAAGTGGTCGTATTCCCGGGACGCATTGCGGCGAGAAGCTCCATACGGCGACTGCCAACCGGATAAGTCCGACCACATCTAAAAAACGAGGTCTTAGATCATGTGGCGCCACCGGGGTTGTACCCTCCTTTCGATACTCGCTTTACTCGCGCTTTCACTTTCCAGCGTCGCCTGCGGCTCCACCGATCCCGAGCCCTCCGCCAACAACGCCAACGACGATGCCGGCGTCAACGACAACGACGATGCCGGATACAACGACGACACCAATGACGCTCCGGACGCCAATGACAACGACGATCCGGGCTACGATCCGATCGTCTGCGAGGAATCGATTCCCGAACCGGCCGGCGACCAGCGCTGCAGCGTAGAGCCCGGCAGCGGCGACAAGATCTTGATTCGCGGAACGCTTCTTGTCGGCGACGATGTCTATGAAGACGGCTCCCTTCTTGTCGACGACGCCTCGCCGAATCGCAGCATCGAATGTGCCGGTTGCGGCTGCGCCGACGAGGCCGCGGCTGCCGACGCCACGGTCGTCTCCTGTCCGGACGCCGTCGTTTCTCCGGGCCTGATCAATCCCCACGATCACCTCACCTTTGCCGAGGGCTGGCCGCAGACCCATGGCGAGGAGCGATTTGATCATCGACACGACTGGCGGCTCGGCGCTCGCGGCCACACCGAACTGAGCACAACTCCCCGTTCCGGCGGACACCGCGAAGTCGCGCTGTGGGGGGAACTTCGCATGATGTTGGGCGGCGCCACCAGTATCGCCGGCTCGACCGGTGCTGTCGATGCTTCGGGTCTGATGCGGAATCTCGATGATGCCGGCGAAACCGAGGGGCTCGATGGAATCGACGTCGACTATCGTACATTTCCGCTGGGCGATATCTTTTCTCGAGATTTTCTCACCTCCGGGTGCGGCTATCCCAACATCGACGATGAGAGCCGTCTCGACGATGGTATCTACCTTCCCCACCTCGCCGAGGGAATCGACGGTGCAGCTCAAAACGAACTGGCCTGTACCGCCGGGGCCCCAGGGCGAAACCTGATTCGAGAAAATACCTCGATCATCCACGGCATCGCCGTCGATGCCCGCGATGTGGCCCTGATCGCCGACCGCGGTGCCAATCTGGTGTGGTCCCCGCGCACCAATATCGATCTCTACGGCAATACCGCCCCGGTGACATTGTACGAGCGCTTCGGTGTGCCCATTTCGCTGGGGACCGACTGGTCGACCAGTGGTTCGATGAATATGCTGCGCGAATTGGAATGCGCCGACTACCTCAACCGGATGCACTTCAACGACACCTTCGACGATATCGACCTGTGGAAGATGGCCACCTACAACGCCGCCATCAGCATGGGCGCCGAACACAAACTGGGAAGCCTCGAGTCGGGCTATATCGCCGATATCACCATCTTCGACGACCGAACTCGAAGCCCCTACCGGGCGGTCATCGACGCCGATGTCGACGATGTCGCCCTGGTCATGCGCGGCGGCGAACCGATGTATGGCGACGCCGAAATCGTCGAGGGCCTTACCGAGGCCGGAGGCACTGATACCGAACAATGCGAAATGATCGATGTCTGTGACCGCGACCGCCGCGCCTGCATCGAACTCGATATCGGGCAGACGCTCTCCGACATCGAGTCCGAAATCCATCCCGATTCCTACCCCCTGTTTTTCTGTGGCCAACCGGAAGATGAGCCGACCTGTGTGCCCTCTCGTCCCGACGAATACGACGGCATCATCGGCGACTCCGACAGCAGCGGCGACGGCATTCCGGATTCCATGGACAATTGCCCGGATTACTTCAATCCCATCCGTCCGATGGACGGCGAACTGCAATCGAACGTCAACGGCACGCAATACGGCGATGTCTGCGATCCCTGCCCCATCAGCCAGGATACGGAGTGTACGGCCGTCGACCCCGACGACTGGTCGGGCGACGGCGTCCCGAATACCGACGACAACTGCCCCTACCACTACAACCCCGACCAGGAAGACAGTTCCGGCGACGGTGTCGGCGATATCTGCAGCCCCTGTCCGGAACATCAAATCACACCGGGCAATCCGTGTCCCGGTTCGATTTACGACGTCAAGACCGGGAAATCCCCCCCGGCGAAGGAGTGGCCCTCCAAGACGTCGTCGTCACCGCCGCCATCCCCGGCGAGGGCCTCTTTGTGCAGGTCCATCCCGATGATGACGACTACGAAGGCCCCGAAGATAGCGGCCTGTATATTTATCTCGGAAACTACGGCGGATTTGGATCCGACGGTTTTCCGGCCATCGGCGACCGCCTCGATATCATCGGCAGCGTCGACGACTTCTTTGGCCAAATTCAGATCTCGTCGGTCAACGACGTCGACGTGCTATCGTCGGACAACGCCGTGCCGGAACCAATTGTGGCCGACGCCGACGATCTGGCCACCGGCGGTTCGCTCGAGGGCACCTATGAGGGCGTATTGGTGACCGTCGAAGACGTCCAGGTCACGGATATCGACGTCCCCCCCGGTCCCGGAGACAGTGCTCCGACCAACGAATTTATCGTCAACAACTCACTTCACATCAACGACTTTATGTATCTCGTCGAGCCCTTCCCGGCCGTCGACGATACCATCGAATCGATCACCGGTGTGCTGCGCTGGGCCAACGACAACAACAAGCTGGAGCCCCGCTCTGAAGACGACGTCATCGTCGGGCCCCCGGATGTCGACTTTCTCGCTCCCGAAGAGGCCTATTTGGAGGTCGCGGCCAGTCCGCAGCCAGTACTGGAACTCCATCTCGACCGCGAGGCCGACGATCCGATGAGCTTTGATATCGATTACTCCGACAGCACTGTCATCTCTGGACCCGACAGCGTCGATATTGCTCCGGGACAACAGGTGGCATCTATCGATCTGCAGGCCCTTGTCGCCGATCCCGATCCGGTGGTGGTCACCGCTTCCGGAGATGAGGAGACCGCGTCGGCTACGGTGCGAACCTACGACGAGGATACGGATCGCGTGTTGGAATCCGTCAGCGCCGAGCAACAGCTGTACTTTGCCGGAAACTCCTTTGTCATCGAGGCCGCCCTCAACGTCCCGGCCGGAACACAGGACGAGATCATTGACCTCGATATCCTGCCCGATTCCGATGCCACCTACACCACAACCGAAACCATTCAGACCGGTGAGCGCACCGCGTACTTCGACGTCGACCTCGGCGACGACCTGGGCAATTTTGTCGCCGTCGCCAGCCACAACGGAACGGATTTGACCTTTCCCTTCCAGGTCGTGGAAGCCACGGAGATGCAAGTCGAGACGTTCGACAACTTCTCGACCTCCGGGTCCTCCTATGCTGATGGCGTATTTGCGGGCACTGTCGGCTTTGACTGGACGTACCTCGAAGCCCGGCAAGCCCCCACCGGCGGCGCACCGGGAATCGACGGGACATCCATGATCCTTCGCGATACCACCAGCTCCGTTGGCGCCACCGACATTCCCGGCGGAATTACGGAATTTTCCGTCGATCTCAAACAGGCCTTTACCGGCTCCGGCGACCGTCAGGTCGAGTTATTTATCAACGGCGAAAGTCAGGGGACATCACTGGCCTTCGAGGGAACCGGCGAGATCCACACATTCGAGCTCGACGGTCTCGACGTCTCCGGCGACTTCGATATGGAATTGGTACCGACGTCGAATAACCAGGTGACCATCGACAATCTGAGTTGGACCTCCGGCAGTCCCGTCGATCCCGACGACATCGATTTTCCAACGGCCCAACTCGATGGCTTCTCGCCCGACCTTCGCTTCGTCGAGGTCGGCAATACCGAGACGATGACCCTCGAACTTCAGTCACCGGCGCTCGACAATGTAACCGTTGATCTAAGCTACGATGACAGTACCGCCGTCGACGGCCCAGACGACGTCGCATTCGCCGTCGGCACCACCTCTCAAGACATTTCGCTCGAGGGACTGGAAGGACGGGATGACCCCGTGGAAATCGAAGCGACCTACGACGGGGAGACCGTGACGGGCTACATCCATCCCTTCGACGATTCGACGGCCCGAAATATCGTCGATTTCAGCACCTGTCCGTCAGCACTCGTCAACCACCCGCTGGAGCTCTTCGCCGAAATCGATGTCCCGGCCGGCGAAGACGGCCTGACGGCGCCTCTGACCTTCCAGCCCGACGACCTGGCCGATAGTGCGCCCGATGACATCACCTTCGACGAAGGCCAGCGCACGGCCACTGTCGACGTCGAATTCGACAACGGAGGCAGTGTCGATATCGAACTCGATACCGGCGACGACGAATCGACGGTGACCGTCGACGTCATCGATGGTGCCCCACCGCTTCTCGAGGACTTCTCGGCCGTTCCGGGCTCCGGAAATAGTTACGTCGACGACAGCTTCGAGGGCAACGACGGCATCGGGTGGGATTATTTTGGGGCGCGTAGAACCGCGTCTGACGCCATCGATGGTGATGCGGCCCTGCTGTTTGGCGACGACGACGAAGATCCGCGTTCGCTGCAGACCGATACGGTCCCCGGCGGCCTATCGTCGCTTTCCGTCGATATGAAACGGGCGTTTTCCAATACCGATGACCGTCAGATCGAGCTATTCGTCAATGGCATTAGCCTCGGAACCTCCCAAATTATCGGCGACGACGACCAGGTCTATACCTTCGATGTCGATAACATCGATACGACCTGCGTCGATTCTCTGGAGATTCGCTCTATCGGCGAAGGTCAGATCGTCATCGACAATCTGACGCGCTCACCCGTCGATCCCTGAGATCGGAGAACTCCCGAGGCGAGGCGCCGACCGGCGCCTCGCCTCGATATGCATTCACCTTGCGGCAATTCAAGTCCCGATCGGCGGACAAAATCCGTGAACTTTCGTTGCAACAACGCCTCGATGCCACTAAGCAACGGCTGCGGTCAGATGCCGACACTTCCTTCCACTGGCTGATGTATGGCAATGCATGGCGTTGAATGGCCGCAATAACCAGATTCAATGATGACGGATGTATAGCTCGCCCGGTCTCGAAATGGGAGACCGGGCTTTTTTATTCCCTCTATTATGTAGCAACTATTATATAGCAACTTGCCAGTCCGTCGCAGAAACTGCTAATACTGTCAATTGTAGCATCTCACGCCAGACACGCCGCAATTCGGCAAGTGCGAATTGCGCGACAGGCTCCGCGAGCAATCGATGACCCCACAGGAAGGCGCGCCGGTGGCGGAATCGGACCCCATCAACGAAACCGAGACCTTCGACTCCCGAGCAACGGGACGACTGTCGGCACTTCGCGTCGAACCGCCGGCTGAACGCTCGTCGATTTCGGGGCGCAATTCCTACGCCGCATGGATGATCCCGGCCTACGCCGTGGCAGCGTCGGCGGCGGTCCTCATCTTTGACGCCTACATCGACCCCATTGCCGGCGCGGCCATTGTGGCGGCATCAACGCTGGCGCTGTGGGGACTTCACGTCTTCCACCGTCGCCAGTTGCGCGATATCGAATACCAGGTCCACAGCCGCGATTCGCACATCGGTCGAATCATCGACACCATGGCCAACGGCGTCGCCCTCGTCGATCTCGACGGAACGATTGTCGACGTCAACCCCGCACTGGTCTCGATGCTCGGGTACAGCCGCCAGGAGTTGATTGGACGCGCTCTGGCCCCCGTGGAGTCCTCCAACGGTCAGCGCGTCACGCCGACGTCGATGGTACTGCAGTACGCTCGCAAAAACGGCCGATGGAGTGGAGAGCTTCAACGCAACCACGCCGACGGTCACCGCGTCCCGATTCATCTGACACTGGCTCCGCTATACGATGACGACGAACAATTGGTGGGATACGTCGGTGACTACCTCGACCTGCGCGATATCAAGACGGCCGAAGAGCATCTCGACGGGCTCGGCGCCGTCATTGAACAGCTGGCCACCGAGATCGATCTGGAGGTCGTCGGCGACAAAGCTGTCGGCGCCGCCGTCGATCTGACCGATGGTGATTTCGGCAACGTGGTCTTGCTCGATGACGAATACGGGCGCCTTGAACATCGATGGCTCCATGACTTCCCCGACGATATCGGCGCGGCGGGACCGGCTGACGCCCCCGGACTGGCGGCGCGCATCATTGAGGACCCGACACCGAAAGTCATCGATGACCTCGCTTCGGCTCCCGTCCGCTTCGGACTGTACGAAGAGATCGATGCGACCAGTCTGGCGGCCGTTCCCATCGATGTCCGCGGCGTCACCCGTGGAGCCCTCGTCGTCGCCACCGAGGCCCATGAGGACTTTGGAGAATCCCAGGTCTCGCTTCTGGAAGCCGTGGCCCGCCAACTCGGCGTCGCCCTGCACCGCCACGACCTACTGGAAGAGGCTCGCCAATCGGAGGCTCGCTTTCGCAACGTCGTCAACAGTGTTCCCGATGTCCTGTACTCGGCGACGCTTCCGGACTTCCGGACCTCCTATATGAGCCCCTCTGTGGAGCCTCTGCTCCGATTGGAACCCGATGAGTTTATGGCCCAGCCCAAACTGTGGCGTGACTTGATCCACGACGACGACTTCGATGACGTCCAGCGTCAACTCGATTCCATTCTCGAGTCCCAGGACGATTACGCCGTCGAATATCGAATCGAAAACCGGGAGCGGTCGGAGTGGCACTGGGTCGAAGACCGGGGTCGAGTCCAGCGCGATGACGATGGACAACCCCGTTCCATCACCGGCGTCATCAGCGATATTACGGCCCGCAAAGAGGCCGAAGACCGACTGGCGTACCTGGCGTTCAACGATAAATTAACCGGACTCCCCAACCGCCTGGGCTTTCTGGAACAACTCGACGGGCTCTATGACGCCGAGGCTCCGGTGACCGGTATCTTGCTGTACTGCGACCTCGACCGCTTTCATCTGGTCAATGACATCCACGGCCACGAAAGCGGCAATCAACTCCTCATCGAGACCGCCAGGCGCCTGGAAGACATCGTCCCCGACAATGGACTGGTGTGCCGGATGGGCGCCGACGAATTCGTGGCCTTTCTCCCCGTCGATGCCTCGGACTCAACAGCCGACAGCGACTCGGAGGCCTTGAGGACGACACTCGAGGATCGCGCTCGCGGCCATGCCCTCGAGATCATGGAGTCATTTCGCGAACCGTACACCATCCGCGACCAGCCGTCGTATTTAAGTACCACCATCGGAATTGGGCTCGCCAACGATGATGTCGATGACCCGCGCACACTGATCAAAAACGCCCACCGGGCATTGGCGTATGCCAAAGAGACCGGCCCCGCCAATTTTGCCTTTTATGCCGGTGAACTCGCTCGCCGACAGCAGCGGCGCCTGTCGCTGCAGTCTCAAATCCACCGCGGCCTCAACAACGATGAATTCCAGCTCTTCTACCAGCCCATCGTCGATCTGCAGTCGGGCGCCATTATCGGTGCCGAGGCACTCCTGCGGTGGACGACGTCCGACGGGGAGTCGATCTCGCCCGGTGAGTTTATCCCCGTCGCCGAAGAGTCGGGACTGATCATTCCCCTCGGCGACTGGGTCGTCGAGCAAGCCTGCAAGGACCTCCGACGCTGGCTCGATGATGGCCTCGATATCCAGATTTCGCTCAATCTTTCGCCGCGACAATTCTACCAGCTCGATATCGTCGAACGCATCGAATCATCCGTCCGCAACACCGATCTGGCGCCGGCCCGATTCGAATTGGAATTGACGGAATCGGACATCCTTGTCGATCCCGACGAGACGACCCAGATTTTGGGGCGCCTTCGCAGTGCGGGGTTCTCGATTGCCATCGACGACTTCGGCACCGGGTACTCCTCACTGGAACGGCTCAAGACACTTCCAGTCGAGACCCTCAAAATTGATCGCTCCTTCGTCTCCGATCTGCCGACTTGCTGTGATGACACCAGTATTGTGGACACCGTTGTAACCCTGTCGGACAACTTCGAAATGACCTCGCTTGCCGAGGGCATTGAAACCCGCGAACAGTGGGAGTTGTTGCGCGACATGGGCTGCGCCTACGGGCAGGGCTACTACTTTAGCCGGCCGGTCTGTGCAGAGCGCTTTCGCAAATTATGTGCCGCTCCGCCATGGACGGCCCTTCCCGCCCAGACCACCGGTTAATTCGATCCCCGGCCCCGCCGGATCGAGGCTCAATCCGGGGCGCCAAACTCCCGCGCTTGAATCGCAAATCAAGGCCGCTATACTGGGTTACAATATGTGAGAACCAGCACCTCGAACACCGATATTCATGGTTAGTTACTGCGGCTCAGCAGCACCGAGCTCACGACGTCTCATGGATAGTGCGGGCGAACGTCGTACCGCCCGTCTGCTTCACGTTGATGGCCTGGCACCGTCGATGACCACCGCGTTCGGTGGTCGGTGCCAATGCGCCAATCGCCTTCGAAGTGTATCTTTTTGACCGATGCCCCGTTCTGGATGGTGGAGGACCCATGCCGAGATCCAAGATAATTCGACCACTGGCACTGCTCTCAGCTGTTGTGCTGATATTATCAGTCGGCTGTGGTGACGAAGTCTCAATCGGAGAAAATCAGGAGCGGTACAATACTGAAACCCCGCCCGATGACCTCGATGATCAGAGTCGGCTACTCCACATTCTCGATGACTGTCAAAATGACACCGGCGTCTGTTCGATCGGCGCCGCTGTCGGCGGGCAACGGGCACTGGATCTCCAACTCGTCAACGCCGATGGCGACCCCATCGAGGATGCGCGCATCGACTTCGATCGCGAAGTCGCCCAGGGAGGCGGCGAATCGGATCTGGCCGCCGACAGCATCTTCACCGACGCCGACGGTGTCGCGAGCAATACCATCAGCTTTGCCGACGAACCCGATCAGGCTCAGGGGACCGTCGAGGTGACGGCCACAGTCGCCGGCGATGACGATATCGAAGAGCTGGTATTTCGCGTCGGTATCAGTCCCAAGAACGCCGCCAGCTATATCATTGAATTCGATCACCAGGGCCAGTCGGAGCCCGACCATGTCCAGCCGCTGTTGATGGATCCCAACGACATCGACTGCGATGAGGCGACGGACGACTTTTTCGACGACCTTCAATGGCCGACGGCCGACGTGCAGCTGCCCACCGAAAACGTCCATCCCGGCGGTGATATCGACAGCGCTGTCGTGCCCGGCGTCGAAAATAATGACAGCTTTGTCATCGTCGCCATCGGCCAACAAGAAATCGATGCTCAGGAAATCGACGTCGCTTACGGGTGCACCGACGACGCCCCCGCTGTCTCGCAGGGCGTCGATCAAAACGTCGAAGTCGTCTTAAACGACCATATCCCATATCTGGCCCACAAGCCCGAGGGGCAGCGCTACGACGTCAATCACCAATTTGACCTCACGGACGCACTCCCGGGTCCGGTCCAACAGATTATCGACCTCATTGCCACCCTGGCCGACAACCCCGGGGAATTCATCATCGGTGGCAGCGACGGCTTCGGGCTTATCGATGACGTACTGCTCGATTTTCTGCCCGACAGCATCTCCGACCAGATCGACACGCTGCTCGACAACGATGCCGCTGTGGCCGCCGCTCAGGACTTTCTGAACGACGCCATCGAAAACTTCATGCCCGACTGGGTCAATGACACCACCGTCGCCGTCGGCGATATCACCAGTATGCTCCAGGAATTCACAGTCACCGGCCGAATCTACTTCAACGAACAACCGATCCCGGCTTTCGACGGCGCACAGGCCGTTGGTCTCATCGACGAGGAGCATACCGAACACTACTGGGATACCCTGATCTTTCAGTGGAGTCTCGGCTGTGAAGACAGTCCCGATCCGGATGCATGCGCACAGATTCCGATCAGTGCCAACGACCTCGGCTCCGATCAGTCCGACATCATCTACGGCGAATTTGACGCCACGGTCTTCGGTTCGGACTCCATCGCCATCGAACGCCACTCGATGACGCTTCACTACGGAGCCCTTCTTATCGCGGTGATCGAACAGGTCGTATTGCCCCGCCTGATCAACGACAATGTGACCTCCCTCGACGATCTCTTCGATGAGCTCGGGGTCTGTTCCGGACTCGCCGACGCCGTCGGAAGCCCCGGCGACAATCTCTACGACGCCGCCCTCAATATGTGCCAGAACCTTCAGTCGCAGGCCACTGGAGCTCTCTACGACTACGTCGAAGATGCCCTGGTTGCCGAAGGTGACGACCACTTTCGGATCGGCACCGCCGATGGAGAACCCTGCTCCATTGAGCAACCCGAATACTACCCCACCAGTGACTGGCCGGGGAATCCGCTTCCCTTCGTCGACACCTGGGGACAGGCCGACGGCGAGATGGGTTGTGACTGGGATGTCGAAATCAACTACAGCGGCGGCTCCGAGCCCGACCAGGTCATCGGTGGCGAATTCGATGCCACCTTCGTGGACTGATTGAACTGACCGCCGATACAACGACAAAAGCCCTCCGGCATCGCTGCCGGAGGGCTTTTTTATGCGCTATCGGTCCGACGCGCCGCATCAGCCCTGCTGTGGTCCTCCCTTGACCTCAATGTCCATATTCTTGCAGGTGAACAAGAAGACCTCCATTTCGACGTCGTTGAAGAACTCCTCGGGAAGCGAGTCGGTGATCTCCTTCCAGCTCAACTCGCCTTGTTCTTTTCCCCGTTTGAGCAATTCGCGCTTATTGGCGTGATACGCCGTCTTTTCGGGGTCCTTGTCGAATTCCGATTCTTCTACCATCGGCTACTCCCGTGCGTCGGTCCAAAAACTGACAACGTGCGGCTTAGACGCCAAAGCTAAGCACAGATCGAATGTTATCAATCCTCGCTCCAGGTCCGCAGTGAATCGACACTGCGACCGCTCCACTCCAAGAGTTCTCCAATGAGATACACGGAGCCGAAGACCAATAAATCACCGTCGATGGAGCCGGTCGCCACATCCAGCACATCGGCCGTCGGACCCGAGCCCTGCCACAACCGATCCGGGATTCCGGACTTGAGTTCGCCCTTCGACCGCGCCCGATCACCACTGATTTCCGCGCCCCACACCGGGATACCGAGCCTCCGGAAAAAGCGCTCGATATCTCCGGGGTCTTTGTCGGACATCGCTCCCCAGACGACGGCTTCAGGCTGTATATCCCGGCGCTGAAGCGTTGTCTGTAGCGCCTGAAGCCCCGCCGCGTTATGAGCTGCATCGACATACAGACGCTGACCGCTCTCAGTGGTCACCGCATCAAATCGCCCCGGCCAATGCCAGTGCTCGGTCCCGCGGTCCAATGCCTTCGGATCGACATCTGCCTCCAGTAGTGACGACACCGCCTGCCTCGCGGTACGGCGATGGCGCTCCTGGATATCCCCTCCATCTTCCACACACTGCACCGATGCGCCCTTGCTCCGGGCTTGCGATAGGAGCGTATCGGCTGCAACATCGGATTCCTGAGCTCCAATTACTGCTGGTGTATTGCGCCGAAAGATCCCCGCCTTCTCGGCGGCGATCTCGGCGATACTGTCTCCCAGATACTCCGTGTGGTCTCTGCTTACGGGGGTTACCACGCTGACCGATGGCTCCAATGCGTTGACCGCATCGAGCCGCCCCCCGAGTCCGACCTCGAATACGGCGACATCGACATCGCTTCTGGCAAATAGCACAACGGCCGCCGCCGTCGTCATCTCGAAAAATGTCAGCCTCGGTCCCTCATTGCCGTTGTCTGCGCCAAATCTATCGAGCAATTCCTCCAGCACCGGAGCGACCTCGGCGACCGGCAATGGACGGCCATCGACGCGAAACCGCTCCCGGATATCGATGAGATGTGGACTCGTATACAGCCCCACCCGAAGGCCGTGGGCCTGAAGCATCGCCGACGTAAGCGACGCCACCGTGCCCTTGCCATTGGTTCCCGCCACATTGATCGATCGATATGACTGCTGGGGACGCCCCAACAACTCGAGCACCTGCTGCATCCGCTCTAATCCGGGTTCAATCCCGAAGCGCCTCAACTCGACGACGGCGTCGACCAGATCATCCCAGTCCATTACGGGCTGCCTTGTACTTCAGGCTCGTTCGTCGACAACAGGTGTCGCCGCTGTCACGCAAAGGAGAAACGGTCGTCGAGTTCCAGATACTGCAGATAGCGGTCGTAGGAAGCGGGGTCGAGAATCTGGAAATGCCCGCGATCATCAATGGCGATCATCTCGTCGCGCACCAGTTTCGACAACACCTTTTTGACCTCTCCAACCTCGATGGCCAGCGCCTCTGCGAGATCATCGGGAATCGGCGTCTTCGCCGTCATATCTCCGTTCCGATTCTCCGCTTCCGCCCGGAGTTGATGGAGGATCCGACCCGTATTCGACCGCAATACCAGATTGCTGACCCGGTACTGGGATTCCGTCAGCCGCTGGGTCAACTTTTTGAGCATTCGAAGGGCAATATCGGCATTGCCTCGAACCATATCTTCGAATTGATCGGTCTGTACCTGGATGACCTTTGCATCGTCGATGACCACGGCCGTCACCGGCCGCTTCGCGGTACCGAGCATCGCAAGTTCACCGCAGAACTCCCCGTCGCTCAATTCCTCGACGACGATCTCGGAATCGTGAACCTGTTTGGTTAGCTGAACGCGACCGGACTTGATGACATACATCCGATCGCCCTGCTCGCCTTCGCGAAACAAGACCGTTCCCGCAGCACAATCGCGAACACCTTTATCACTCACGTGTCTTCTCGGCTGTTGAAGTGGAAATTACGATGCAATCTGTCACTGCGAACCGGCGTCAAGGTCGTCGATATCAAAGCGCTGCGTCTCGAGCAGTTGCCGGGTGTGTTGACCGACCTCGGAGTCTCGCGCGCCCAGATACTGACAGAGGTGAAATCGAGCTTTCGCCAGATCCTCGCAGGTGTCGATATCGTACCAAAACCCGAGCAAATCACACAAGAGACCGCGCTCGACGACCCGACTCCAGCTGATATTCATCACCTCCGGCGTACTCCAGGGGATATCCCCGAAGAGAGCGTCGAGCACCTCGCCATCTCCGAGTGCGTCCCTATCGAGACCGACCAGATAATACCCTCCGTCAAAGGAGGGTCCGAAGACAACATCATTGCCATCGAGCAGAAGACGAGCCGTCTCGAGGTGTTCCGGCGAAAGTGTCGGCGAATCGGTACCGACAACCAAAATCTGGTCGGCGCCCCTGGCCCGCCGGTCCGCAATGATTCGCCGCATCCGATCGCCGAGGTCGCCACCGCCCTGGTCGACGACCTCAAATCCACACTCGTTTTTAGCGTACCCGGCGAGTGGATCGTCGGGCTGACCATCCCAGGCCAATATTCGGGAGACCTGTTGTGGCCCCGATTGAGCTTCGACGGCCTCCGAGGCGTAGCGGTCGACCGTGTCGAGTACATCTCGGCCGAACGCCCCGTACATCGTCGCCGCCTGTTGCGGCGATAACGGCGGTGACATTCTGGTCTTGACCTCTCCGGGCCGAGCTGTCTTCCCAAATACGACGATGGTCTGCATCACTGCTATTGCCTCTCCTACAAATGATCCCGGACAAACATCTTGCCCAGGGTATACAAAATCTTGTAGCCCGCCATGACCGATCCGCGGATCGTGCCCGTCACCTTCGAGACCCCGATTCGCTGTCGATAACTGACCGGGACTTCCACACTGGAGACATTCTGGCGAGCCGCTTTGGCCTGCATTTCGACGGTCCATCCAAAGTCGCGGTCGGCCATTTCGAGCTGTTCAAGCGCCGTCCACTCAATGGCTCGAAACGGTCCCAGATCGGAGAAGCGATAGCCATACATAAATTCGATGATCAGACAGGCCAGCTTATTTCCCACAATCGCCTGCGGCAACAGCGCTCCCTGTTGCTGGGCACCGATGGTGCGACTTCCAATGACCATCTGTACATCGGAGTCGATAATCGGCGCCACCAGACGGGGTAATTCCTGGGGCACATCGCTGTAATCGGCATCGAGAAAGACCACGATGTCCGGCGGATCTTGCCGAAGCCTCTCCAGCCCGCTCAGACAGGCCGAACCATAGCCGCGACGGGGCTCGTCGACGACTTCTGCGCCGCCTTGCCGGGCCACATCAGCGGTGGCGTCGCTGCTGCCGTTGTCGACGACCACCACCGTTCGAAGCCACCGGTCCGGCAGAGCATCGAGGACCTTCGGGAGGCTCTGCTGTTCATTCAGTGCCGGAATCACCACATCGACGGCCGGCGGTCGCTCCGGCACCTCCGGGGTGTCGTGCGGCCACCACACGCCCCCGCGTCGCTGATCGCCGACTGGTAGATACTGTTTCGACAAATTGCTTCCTCAACTCTACGTCTCCAATACTGCGCGCGGCCTCACCCTAAAGCCAGGCCGTAACCGACTCAAGGCATGGCCCGATATCGGCCACTGACATCGGCGCCACAACCCTCGACAGCAATACTGCTCCCGCCGGTGTTCAACCCCCGACACCGCCCTTTTTTGTCCTTTTTTGGTGGTACTCCCGAGTCGACGAGCCACACCGGACTGACAAGATAATCCCCTGGCCTCAGGCGGCCTCGTCTACAGCCGATTCGCAACGCATTGCGCGGACCCAAACATCAATCTCCCTCCGGGCGTGTCGCCGCGTGCTCATCGAATCGAAGTAATTACGCGCCCGCCGCCGCGTGCTCATCGAATAGCTGACTGACCAATGTCACCAGCGACAGAACGTCGAGTTCTCCCCGGCACTGCCGTTGATCGATAGCCGCCGCGCCCGACACATCTTCCCGGGCCACACCGAGCAGCCCCTCCTCGAGCTCTCGCAGTCGCAAGCGATCGACCTCGATGGGCACCGTCGCCGCATCGCCGAGTCGAGAACCATCCTCCACATCCAGCGTAACGACCCGGTCCCGGCTGCCGCGCTGTTGATGCCACCACTTCTCCCAGGACAAATCGTGGTCCGCCGTCCACTGCTCGATGACCAGGAAATAATCCTCGAAGTAGGCGACGGTCGTCATCTGGCCATCATCGACGGCAAATAGCGCCCGCTCCGCCCACTGGCGGCCGAGGACTTCATAGACCTCACCGACGGCGACATCGCCGTGGATGAAATCAGGGGGAAACATGCGCCTTCGTTCTTTCATCTCCTGTTGACGTCGCTGAAGTATTTCAGAGACCGATCGGCGCCGGTCGCCAGTCCAGTTCGTTGTGGTACTTTCGGGTTGTCGCATCGTCGTTTCTCCATCCTTGGATTCGACTCATTGACCTTCCACGAGCAACTACTGAACAAAAATATACTGAACGGGCGAGTAGATTTCAAGAAAATAGTACATCTTTGTTCAGTACCGGTTTGTTCAGTGGTTCGCAAACCGCAAAACGGAAACGAAATTGAACGATCGGTATAACGCCTTGAGCCGAAGTTGACGGTAGCAGGCTGCAAAGCCGAGGGCGTGCTGGGCAAGGCGCGGTGACGAAGCGATGCCGGAGGCATCGTTGAGCGAGCCGCAACGCAGATCCAGCGCGTTCTCGACGCGTCAGACGCACCGTCAACGAGTGCTCAAGGCGTAGTACTGTTGCAATGAGTTGAGACAGACGACGACGGCCAGGACGGCCGTTGTTACTTCCTCGACGAAATGACATCCATTGTAGTCTACCAGAATCGCTGAGGATTTCCCAAACCATCCGGGACTCGGGCTCAATCGCTTCCCGGGCAGCGACGTATGGAATGGTCCCGGGGCGAATCGATTGCCACTGCCGATGGCTGTTCAGTAGTTCTGGAGTACGAACTCGTTGGTCACCCTCCGGCGACTGGAGGTGGGCTCACAATTTTCAGTGGCCGGTTCGAACTCGAATTGCCAGAACGCCTCTTTTGCGGCATCGCCCAAACCGTGGCCCGGGTCCTCGACGATCGTCACATCCGTGACCTGGCCCTGTTCATCGATATTGACGATGGCGACCACCACGCCCTCGATACCTCGCCGGCGAGCCTGGGTCGGGTATTCGGCTTCCGGAGAATGCTTCGGCTCGGCATCCGTCGGCGGGCAGCCCTGGCCGGTGCCATCGTCCGGGTCGCTGCCCAGTCCGTCGCCGTCGGCATCCTCCCGGGTGGCCAGGTCGCCGTCCCCACTGGGTGCATCGGTCTCGACGTCGGCGTCGTCACTGAGCGACTCCATCTGAAAATTCTCAATGCGTCGAGGTCGCTCCTCGGGCTCTTCTTCCTCGCTCTCCGGTCCCGGATCCTCGGGAGTCTCCTCTTCTTCTTCGTCTTCGGCCTCCGCCGGTTCCGGATCGGGTTCCGGCTCCGGTTCGGGCTCCGGCTCTGGTTCCGGCTCGGGCTCCGGCTCTTCCTCTTCTTCCTCCTCCTCTTCCTCTTCTTCCTCCTCCTCTTCTTCTTCGTCCTCTTCCTCCTCTTCTTCTTCGTCCTCTTCTTCCTCTTCTCGGGGAGACGGGCGAAGGTCCGGAAATTCCGGGGCCTCCGTCTCGACCTGCACGACGCGTTCATGGTCCCGTTCGGGAAATAGATCGGTGGGAAGAAGGGGTTCGACAAGAGCAAAAATACCCAGCAACAGGAGGTGTAACATCACAGATCCGACCAACCATCCGATGCCCTCCAGGCCCGCCCGCCGATCGCCCCACGACACCTCATCGCGCTGCCGGTCATCATCACTGGTTGTGGAATGCGATTCGTCGCTCACAGAGTATCCCGTAATGGCCAATTATGCCGACGCGTTCCCGATCGCATCTATACAGCCGCCGTCGGTGATGCCAATTTCGCTTTTGTACATCAACCCTATACCATCGTCACCGGCAGTATCGACGACCATGTCGCAAAACCTAACGGTCGTTAAGGGACTGCAATATAGAGCGCTACCCAGAGCCCCTCAACCCTTCAATTGAGTTTGACCAACAGTTTATTCGTCGGATCTTGTCGACGAACCACGACCAGGGAGTCCATTCATGACACAAATTCCCGACTATCAACCAGAACCAGTGGCACGAGGTCTCGTGATCGGATGCCTGTTGGCGGCGGGCCTGGTCGTCGGCGTCGTCCTGTGGAGTGCCTGGATGCCCGGATGGGACGCCGATGAGCGCGCGCAGTTGAACAGTGGACTCGATTTTCCGCAACTCCGTATCGATGCCGTCGAACTCGAGACCGCGCGCACCGACTTCGCCGGGGAGACCAATCTCGAGCTCATCGAAGACGAGGTCCAGCAACTGGAAGACGTGGTCCGCCAGGCCAATCGGGCCCAATTTTCGCGCGACGCCACCGACATCGACGACACCGGTGAGCAACTGCGCCAACAACTGATGTTTCTGTCCAATGACGTCGCCACCGCCACCGGTCCCCGTGGTTTCCAGCAGGCCGGAGGCACCATCATCGATGCCTGCCAGAGCAGTCTCGAAGACCTGCTCGGCGAGGTCCGCGCCGGAAACCTGCCGATGGAGCAGGCCATCGACGACCCGCCGCAGCAGCGCTTCGAATCCTACCGCGCCAATTGCGGCAACTACCTTCCGGTACTGCACCACCGCGGACTGGTCGACGACGACGGTCAATGGACTCGCTCATCGGCCCCCGAACTCGCCGAGATTTTGCAGCGATACCGCTGGGTCCACGATCTTCAGGGCGACAAATACAGCATCCACATGTTGATGAGCCCCCAGGAACTGGAGGTCTTTTATCGGTGGCGCATCGAAGACGGCGACGCCTTCGACGCCGATCAACGCCTCTCGTACCTCCACTCCGCGCTGCCACTTCTTCCCGACGACTACGACGCCCCGCTGGCCGAAGCTCGAATCAAGGCCACACAGGAAGAGTCGGATCGCGAAAAGCGCCGCCACTTCCAGGAACTGATCGACGATTATCCGGAAAATGATTTATAGCGAGCGATTTACGACG